>CAMWUP010000147.1 GCA_947177465.1 uncultured Lachnospiraceae bacterium | reverse complement strand
GTAAAATAACGGTGGAGAGTGAGGAAGGTGTGGGAAGCCGCTTTTTGGTGACACTCCCGCTTGCCGTTTCAGACGAGGAGAGAAAAGCGGCAGAGTTTGCGGAAGGAAGCCTTGTTCTGATTGCAGGAAGCAGGGAGGAGAGAAGCAGGCAGCTTGCAGATTATCTGACAGAGAGCGGGTTAGAGCCGGTATGCATAACGGCGGGCCTGGAGGCAGTCACTTACCTGACGGAGGCGCAGTACGAGGGACATATGCCTTGCGCCATGCTTTTAGAGCAGGAGCTGGCGGATATGCATTCCCTTGAACTGGCGGCCCATGTGCGGGAGCTTGCCGGTCCTGCCTTTCCCATCTTGTTAGTCTCCGATGAGGACTGGGCGCAGATAGAGTATCAGGCGCAGCGTGCAGGCGTCAATGCCTTTGTACCCTGCCCTCTCTTTAAGAGCAGGCTTTTAGAAACCTTATCCAATCTGATTTGTGCGGGAGGGAAGGCTGAAGCGGTGGAAGCGCCTCAGACAGATTACGGGAAATACCGCGTCCTGCTTGTGGAGGACAATGAATTAAATCAGGAAATTGCCATGGAGCTTTTGTCCTTTACCGGCGTGCAGGTGGAGGTGGCGGACAACGGGGCGCGTGCACTGGAGCTTTTTGAGGCATCGCCGGAAGCTTATTTTGATATTATTTTTATGGATATCCAGATGCCTGTTATGGACGGTTATGAGGCAACGAGGAGAATCCGTGCACTTCCCCGTCAGGATGCAAAGGAGGTCTGGATTGTGGCAATGACTGCCAATGCTTTTGTGGAGGATATCCGTCTTTCCAGGGAAGCAGGCATGAACGAGCATTGTTCCAAGCCGGTGGATCCGGAGCGTTTGACGGAGATTTTGAGGGACCGTCTGAAATAGCGGAGAAAAGAGTTAGAATTTATGCAGCCATATCAGGAAGAATATATTGCAAATATAAAAGAGATTACGGCGCTTACGGCAAGAAAAATACCAAAGGGACAGTCCTTTGAGGCATATTATGCCGCGTGTATGGAAGACAGGCGGCAGGTAGAGCAGAGGGCAAGGCGCAATATGGAATTGCTGCGGACAGAGCTGTTTCCCACGCTGGACCATTTGCCGCAGGCGGATTGTGAGGAGCTTACGGAGCTTAGTGAGTTTGCGGGACAGCTCTTAAATATCAGGGAGGATTTGGATGCAGGCTTGTTCTGCCGGATTCATCATGCCCTGCTGAGTCTTGCAAGACTGAGAAAAGACCGGAATGGCATGATTCGGGAGCTGTACTGGCTGGGAATCGGCGCAAATAACTTGTGCAACAGGCTTGTAGGGCTGGACGCCGCCGTGATTGATTCTTACCAGTCCCGGATGCGGATGTACTTTACGGAAGCGGCTGCATATCTGAAATATTATGATGAAATTACGGACTCGCAGACAAGGGGCTATATTCTCCGCTCCCGCGCCAATATGGCGCTGGGCAAGTTTAAGGCAACCAGCAGCAGAATCCGTCTGCTGAAGCAGACACTGCAGATTATGCAGGATAAAGGCTATCAGGAAAAGGCGCCGGAGCTTCCGTGGGATTCGTATATTTATGCGACCCATCAGCTTATGGCTGCAAGCATTTCCCACAGCAGAGAGGAAGCTATGACAGCGGAGGATGTGGAGGTTATCATGGAGTCCGTATATCTGGTCTACCAGAGACGGATACGGGAGGCGGAGCAGAAAAAGGAGCGGCCGCCTCTGCGCCCCCTGTTTGCCTATACCGCCATCTCTTATTACTGCGGTCTGTTTGATTTAGACGAGCTTTTCAGACGGATGGAGGAACTGCTGGATGCAGCGGATACATCGGACTTTTCTGTGGATGGCATGTACAATGTGATATCCATGCCGGCATTTTACTGCCAGTATTTGCAGCAGTATCCCGAGAAGCTTCCGCAGCGGAAGGAATACTTAGAGGGGCTTTACCGGAAGATATTGCAGTATGTGGAGGATTTTCCGGATGGAGAACAGAACGAGACGCTTTTTTTCTACCTCAGACAGCTCTCACTTACCTTTGTGGAGACAGAGAACAGTGTATCTTACGGAGAGTTTCTGCAAAAGCTGCAGTTTCGGTTCGTACCGGATATCTTTGTCCATTCTTTTACCGTGGGCAGGGCAGCGGCGGAGCTCTGTGACATTATCTTAAAGGAGGAGCCGGCGTTTTTTGACGATATTGAAATGTTTCAGGGGATGACGGACGGGGAAGAGAAGAGGCGGCGGATTCTGGAGTATGCCATGGAAAGTGGTATCTATCATGATATTGGCAAAATCAATTTTATGAATCTGTACTGCCATACCGCAAGGCAGTGGTTTGAGGAGGAATATGAGGAGGCGAGTCTGCACACGCTGGTGGGAGAGACCTGTCTGGCGGCAAGAAATTCTACCAGCCGCTATGCGGAGATTGCCAAGGGACATCACCGCTGGTATGATGGTTCCCGCGGTTATCCTGAGACATACAAACGTCTGGAGTGCCGGTACCGGCAGATGGTGGATGTAATCGGGCTGGTTGACTGGATAGACAGCGTGACGGAAACAAACCGCCTGCATAAGGGTGTGGAGAAGACCTTTGACGAAGCTGTAGAGACCGCCGTTTCTCTGGAGCACAAGCGTTTTTCTCCGCTTCTGACCACAAGACTGCGCGATAAAGCGGTGGTGGAGAGGCTTCGGCAGGCTTTTGCAAATGGGCGCAGGGAGGCGTATCACAGACTGTATGAGGAATACAGAAATAAAGAATAAGAAATGAGATTTCAGCGCGGTATGCGCAGGGCATAAAAAAGGAAGGGCATGGAGTAAGAATATGAAAAAATTGCGCAAAGACTGTCTGGTCAAAGGAAGCCGGGGGCTGTTTTTCCTTTTGTCGTTTCTGATACCGGTTTTTGTTATGCTGGCAGTCTGTCATGTAAACGGCATGTATCCTTTTGGGCAGAAAAGCTGGCTGATTTATGATATGGACAACCAGTATGTTTCCTATTTTTCTTATTTTAAGGCGGCGGTAAAGGAAAACGGCTTTTTCTATACCTTTTCCAAGGCAATGGGCGGCGACATGCTGGGCTTTGCGGCATATTACCTGATGAGTCCGTTTAATTTCCTGTTCTTTTTGGTTCCCACAAAAGGAATTCCTGATATGGCGGCATGGATATCCCTGCTTAAGCTGGGGCTGTGCGGGCT
Source organism: uncultured Lachnospiraceae bacterium (assembly GCA_947177465.1). GTDB lineage: Bacteria > Bacillota > Clostridia > Lachnospirales > Lachnospiraceae > Acetatifactor. The sequence continues at coordinate 2,658 of CAMWUP010000147.1, read as the reverse complement.
TTCCTTTTATGTATTTTCCTGTTGCGGACGGTCCGGCTGTGAAAGAGGGAAGTCTGCCAATCTGATTTTTTCGACTGCCTATGCGCTATCCTCCTACAATCTTTTTTATCTTTCTAATATCATGTGGTTTGATGCAGTTTATATGCTGCCGCTGGTGGTGCTGGGAATTAAAAAAACAGTTGACAGGAACAGTCCTTTTCTTTACATTATCACGTTATCTTACACCCTTTTGACCAATTACTATATCGGTTACATGATATGTATTTTCTCCGTGCTGTATTATCTCTATTACATGCTCTGCTCCTGCAAGGGCGGCATAAAAATGAAATTAAAGCAGACGGTGTTTTTCGGTGCGGCTTCTCTTTTGGCGGGTGGTGCGGCGATGTGGCTTCTGCTGCCGACAAAATATTCTTTGGACGGCGTCAAGGCGCCTTTTCGTCTGTCAGCGCTCACGGCGGATAAAAATTTCTATTGGGACGACGTGTTTGTCAAGCTTCTGCCGGGCAGCAGTGAGGATTTGATGAAGGGTATGCCGAATCTGTACTGCGGTGTGCTTGTTCTGTTTTTTGCAGGTATCTTTTTCCTGAACAGAAAAACAGCATTCAGGAAGAAAATCGGATTGGCGATTTTACTCCTGCTGTTCTTTTTTTCTTTCTACATAAATGGTGTTAATCTGATATGGCATGGTTTCAATACGCCGGTCGGATTTCCTTACCGCTACAGCTTTTTGTGCAGCTTTCTGTTGATATGCGCGGCGCAGGAGGGCTTTTGGCAGAGCTTTTTAATGGATGTAAAAAACCGATGTATTGCCGCCGTGCTGTCCGGACTTGCCATAGCAGGCATTGTGTTTGTCATGTACAAAAAGCAGTTTTCCTTTATGGAGGGTAAAAGCTATCAAATCAGCCTGGTTTTTGCAGCGTTGTCCGTGACGATTCTGCTTTTGAACCAAAAGCGGCTGCGCTATGCTGCGTCTGCTTTAGGGCTTCTTTTCATCACAATCGAATTGCATTTGAATGGAAATGACATTTATAAGGGACTGGATGGGATGTCCAAGATTTATTATGACCTTTATACGGATTTGGCAGAAGAAGACGTGAGGCTGGTATCCGCAGTGGACGATGGGTTTTACCGCATGGAAAAGAATTTTTACAGAACCATGAACGACCCCATGCTTTTCGGCTATGCGGGGCTGAGCCATTACAGCTCCACGGAGGAAAGTGCGGTAAAACAGTTTATGGAGCTTTGCGGTTTCCGTAACAATGGCAACTGGAGTTACTATAACAGAGGTTCAACACTGGCTGCGGAAAGCTTTTTAGGTGTAAAATACCTGTTGTCGAGAACCGGACTGCCGGCCCCGTATGTATTTGCAGACAGGATCGACGGCACGTTTATTTATGAAAACCCCTATGCCTTTTCTATGGCGTTTTTGACGGACGGCAATGTGGAGGCTCTTGAAATGGAGGGAGATTCTGTCTTTGCTTTCCAAAACAGCCTGTTTGCGTCACTGTGGTGGGAGGGCGGAGATATCTTTACCGCACAGGCAGACGTGCAGATTTCCCTCTGCAATATGTATGCGCAGGATGCGGCGGGCAATTATCTAAAGGCAGATGAGGGGACAGAAGGGTATATCGAGTATTCTCTGACGCTTATGAATGATAGTCCTCTCTACATGTATTTAAACACGGAAAATATGCAGACGGCGCGTATCTATGTAGACGGTGCGGATGCCGGCGCATATTTTGATGTAAAGCAGTATGACATTCTGTGTGTATCGGATTATACTGCGGCAAAAACAGGGGATACGGTGACAATCAGGGTAGTCCCCGGCGGCGCCGCTGTCAATATCACCGAAGCGTTATTCTGTTATGAGGATACTGCCGTGCTGCAGGCATATCACGATTATCAGGAGACAGGCGCGGTGGATTTGGAAAGGCTTTCCGACGCCCATTTGAAAGGAAGCTTTGACAACAGGGAAGGCCGCGGCACAATCCTGTTCTCCATCCCGTTTAGCGAAGGGTGGCGGGTCTATATTGACGGGAAGCGGCAGAATACCGCGCAGGGAGCCGGTATTTTCTTGAGCGTTTCAGATGTGCCTGAAGGGGAGCATACCATAGAATTAAAATATGTACCCAAGGGTTTTTATGCGGGGCTTTTTCTCTCTCTGCTCTGTCTTGTGGTGGTGCTGGCATGGCTGGTCTGCCGGATAAAAAAGGAGCGGGACATGGTTCTGAAAAAGCGTCTGTTCATCGGGGCGCCTGTAGTCGTCGGGACAGCAGTATTTTATCTGGCAGTCTGCTTCTGTGTGGATGGTATAAGGGAAAACGGGCGGAGGGACTCCCGCAAAGCGCAGGAAAATGCAGGACAGGAAACGATTTTATTTGGCAGCATGGAGCAGGACGGGAATCCGGCGGACGGGGCGGAGCCGGTAGAGTGGCTCGTTCTGGACGTGCAGGACGGAAAGGCTCTGGTAGTCAGCAGGTATGCGCTGGCCTGCCTGCCCTATTCGGGTGGGGAGGCGGCAGTGACATGGGAAGACTCGTATCTGCGGGAATGGCTCAACGGAGCGTTTTATGAAACGGTTTTCACTGAAGAGGAGAAGAACACGATTCTTGCCACACAGCTTGACAACGGCAGGAATTCTACGGCATATATGGATGC
>CAMWUP010000146.1 GCA_947177465.1 uncultured Lachnospiraceae bacterium | reverse complement strand
TTTCCCTTATCAGGGTTCGTAATGCCCTATGGAAAGATATAACACAAGGGAAACTTTAAGGGAAAGCCCACCTGTGATAAACTTAGTATTTTCAAGGGTTAGCAGATATTTTAATAACAAAATATAACAGCTAAGAGTTCCCTTAATATGATTATATAATTAATGACACAAATTTGGGCTTAGAAAATTATTTTAACAAGACGATTTTTAATTTACTACACTTTTTAGGAAAGGATAAATAAATGTACGAGTACAAATATACATTATTGGAGGGTAGATGGGGAATTAGTATAACAATATTCGGAGAATTATATGATAAAAATGATGTATTTGATGAGATTATAGCGGTGCGAGATGGAATATATCTTTCGTTTAGCAACAAACCATTAAGAAAAAATGAAATATTTTGCAAGGAAGATAGAGAAGCTATTTATAAAGCTGTTGATATGATAGGAGATTATATTAAAGTAAATAGTCCACTGCAAAATAACACGATTATTAAGATATGTAGTCTACAATACGATTTGTGTTATTATCAAGAAGAGGGAATGTTAATTGCAATGCTAAATTGGTGTGCAAAAGCATTCAACTTTGAATTACAAGGAATTAAATCTCATTTTGATCATGAGAAAAATAGACATATATTTGATTTGAGCGAAATGGTTGTTAAAAATTTTGAGTAATTTAGACGGTTGTATAAAAATCATTAAATCAAAAGCGGGATTTGTATGCTTGAAAGGGAAGGAATATGTATCTATATCACTATTATGATAAAAAAGTCGGACCATTTCGTAATCTTTCTGACTTGAGTTTTGAAGAAGCTGAAATGGTTTTAGCGAAAATTAGGAAAGAAAAACCACAAACACAATGTGCATTTCGGCAGCAAAGCTATATTAAAGACAGGCTATTTTATGAAGATATTTTACGAAAGGAATTTAAAAAGAAACATGGGAAAATAGAGCGTTTTGTTCCCCACTATATGGTTGTTGAACATAGTCCATGGTTAAATACTTGGTATGAGGATTGTGCCGTCATTAAAATACCGATTGAAGAATTTGATATAGAAACGCTATCTTTTACTTATGGCGATTCTCATCCAACTTTCAGTCCACGTATAAAAGATGGAAAAGAATATCGCAAAAAGCTGTATACCTATCAAGAAATATTGAAAGTAATAGAAAAATATGGATTGCCGCAAGATTGGAACAATGAAGGACAGTTTGGTCCTGAACGATATATTGAGGTACATGTTTGGAGCGATAAAACAATAAGCAAATATCTTTGAAGTTAATTTGCTAAATCCCGACTTGTCGAGTAGTTCATGGGAACACTTTCCCGAAAAGGGAGAAAAATAACCAAGGAGACATACATGAAAAATTATACTCAAGTTTATGTAAAAAACAGTATGGAGGCAGCAAAAACATATTGTAAAGCATTTGGCGCAGAAATAACACTTGAAATGAAAAATGACAGCAAAACCACTTATGAACATTGTGAACTATCAGTTAATGGCGAGGGATTTTTGGCAATAGGCGAAGCCAAAAATCCTTGTGATGTAGATTTTGTTCACAAAATGAAGTGGGAAACAATGACTTTTAATGTATTCGAGATGGGAACCGAAGATAGCGTCCGGCGTGCATTTGATGTTTTGCGTGATGGTGGAGTTGTTATTGAAGCAATCCATGAGTTGCCATGGAGTAAATGCTGCGCCACTGTCATTGATAAATATGGTGTATGTTGGTGGATTGCTATCTAACAGAACGCCGGAGGAAACTCCGCAGACAGGAAATCAAAATCTATTATTCTTTTGTCGGCAAGATAGAGCTTGCCCGACACCCCGCCTGCAGCGTAAGTTTCGCGACTCACAGCCGACAGAGGAGCCATATGTCTTTGCAGACCGTATAAAAACGCCGGTACTTGGCGAGGTTTCTCACAAGCCTAGTACCGCTGCGTTTTTATCCGAGCGAGAGCGCGTCTGCACAGACATATGGCTCCTCCGCCGGCGTCACTCGCACCACTCACCATCCAACACTTCCTCCCACAACAAAAAATTTCTTGAAAAACTTACCATAATATTTTTTATTTCTATGCCAATACTAACATCAAGATAAGTGATAACAACACACTTAATGCGGAAAACAGTATCCGGTTTACGGAAAACGCTGTGCAAAAATCTCCGGGATAAGTGGTTATTATCCACTTATCTTGAAGATAGATTGCAAGCAAAGTTCTTGTGAAAAATCAAAAGCGTTTGGAGGTGAAAAAGAATGGCAAGCAACAAAACTAATAGAGTAGAAGTTCCTGAAGCTAAGGCAGCTCTTGACCGTTTTAAGACCGAGGTTGCTTCTGAGCTTGGTGTAAACTTAAAGGAGGGTTACAATGGTGACCTGACTTCTAAGGAAGCCGGTTCTATCGGTGGCGAGATGGTTCGTAGAATGATTAAGAAGCAGGAAGAATCCATGAAATAAGGATTCCTGAATCGGAAGGATAGAACATCCTATAAGCAATAAAAGCAACGGGAGGCACTTTGGAAAAGGTGCCTCTCTTGCATTTTTGCTTTTTAAAACTCACGTTTTGCGTATATCTTTAAAGACAGCAGATAAGAAATCATCAAAAGAGCCGCTGCCAAAATCAATATTCCACCGCTGACTAAGAGCATATGTTCCGACGCATATACAAGTACATTCAAAATAAGTTTTTCATTGCCCGGCAGTTGGTTATATGTCAAAAATGTCACATAAGCTATGGCAAATATTCCAAGCGGCACATACATACCCCAAAATTTACCTTTATGATATCCAAGCTTAAAAAGCAGTGGATACATAAAAAGACTCATCAGCGCATAAAAAAGAAGGCAAAATGCAGTAATCGTCAAAATCCATTCTAAGCTGGGATACCATTTTGAAAAAGAAATACGATTTGCAAGGGGCATGAATAAAAACCCGACTAAGATTCCGCACAAAACCATAATAAGCGATAACACATACCTGCCGGTGACAACATAATTTCTCTTTACGGGCAGAGTCAAATAGAGCCTGTTCAAATCCCCTGTCTCTTCCACAGCAAATGGATTGAGAGAAAAACTAAAGGTCACAAGTACTGCGCTGGGCGCCAGATAGATAGGCGAAACATACCCCATAATAAACAGATAGATAAATACTACAAAAACCCGCTTTTGATAATATTTCATTGCAGACCAATCCAGTCTTATCATATTAAGCATATTTTTCCTTCCTTTCCATGTGTACTATCACATCATCAATGGCAGCCCGTTCCGTAATGGTGTCTAAGGGCAGACCGTCAATATGCGCAAGCTCCATTAGACATTCATAACCGTTATCATGCTCACGCAGCCCAATGGCAAATTTCCTTTTTTCTTCCGGCAATCTTCCTCCCCGCACCATGCAATACGATGCAGTCAGTTCATCTTTTTCCCCACAAAACAATAAACTTCCCTGACTGATGTAAACAATCAAGTCTGCTATATGCTCCAAATCGCTGGTAATATGTGTGGAAAACAGGATTGTCCTGCCTTCTGAAACCAGATAATCCCGCATAATGTCAATGAGTTCGTCACGGGATGCAGGGTCAAGCCCGCTCGTCGGCTCATCGAGCAGGAGAAGTCTTGCATTATGGGAAAGATGGACTGCCATTGCCAGTTTCATCTTCATGCCTCTGGAAAAATCCTTATATTTTTTCTTCGGGTCAAGCTCAAATCGTGATAAATATTTTTGGTATTCACCGTCATCCCAATTAGGGTAAAAGGGCTTGATACTCCTCTCAATATCAAGCGGGGTCCAGCTTTCCTGAAAATACGGCTGGTCAAACACAATGCCAATCTCTTCCTTTACCTTTACATCATCGTTAGGCCTTCCAAGCAGGCAAATTTCACCGCTGCTTTTCAATATCATACCCGTCATTGCCTTCAGCACTGTAGTTTTTCCTGCGCCGTTCGGACCTACAAAGCCACAGCACAAACCTTCTGGAACACTAAAACTGATATTTTTCAGTGCAAACCCTTGATACTCCTTACACAGGTTAGAAACTTCAATTGCATTACCCATAAAACTTTTCCTCCAATTTGCTTTGTAATTCACCAAGGGTCAGCCCCGCTGCCTTTCCCTTGTCCGCCGCAGTCTGCAGCGCTTCGTCAACAATATGCAGATACTGCTGCCGAATCATCTCTGACCCGCCTTTGACAAAGCATCCCCGTCCCTGCACCGTGTAAATCAAGCCTTCCGCTTCCAGATCCCCATATGCGCGGGTCGTTGTAATGATGCTTACCTGCAAATCACGTGCCAGTTGGCGTATGGAAGTAAGCGGCTCGCCGGCAGCCAGCTCTCCCGAAAGAATCTGCGCCTTAATCTGCATTTTAATTTGTTCGTAGGCAGGAATTTCACTCTGCATGGAAATTTGAATTCTCATTCCCTATACCTCTTACTTTCTCTACTGTACATGTTCAGTATATACACTTATATCGCACTTGTCAACAGGAAAAATCCGGTATAAAGAAAAGAACATGTTTCCTTCATACCGGATTTAAAGTGCAGCAATCCGCACCATTATCTCTTTTGTCTGCTTTCACGGAACACATCGGATTTTTCCTGATACCAATGCATTTTATCCTCATACATCCGGTCGTCGGCTTCCGCAATCAGATTGTCCGGATTTTCTTTCCCATCTTCACGCCATACGGAACCGAGCGCCATAAGCGCCTCCGACCTCTGCATATCCTCTTTGACAACTTCTATCCTTTCCTGCAGTTCCTTTTCGGAAATCCCTTCGCACAGGACCATAAATTCGTCCCCACCCAGACGAAACAGGGCATATTCGCCAAATGTCCGCTTCAGACATTCACTTGCGCGGATTAAAAGCTCATCTCCCGCGCCATGTCCCATAGAATCATTAATTCTTTTTAATCCCATCACATCGCAGTACAGAACTCCGATGCTTTTCTCGGGCGCTGTTTTGGAAATCGCTTCGTTCATGGCATGCCGGTTCCCCATTCCCGTTAATTGGTCCTGAAAGCACAGCTCCTCCAGGCGCCTGACAAGATTACGGCGCCGAAGAACCGAAACCAGAAAATAACCCAAAATCTGAAGCATATATGTGATATGGTTTAAAAATTTTTCAGGCGGATTATCAACACCGTAAAAGCCGATAATCTTTTTGTCGCTGACAAGGGGACTCACCACCAGCGATTTTATATTTTGCGGTTCTAAATATGCATAAAGGTCAGGGTCCTTTTTGCGGATATTCTCCACATTTCCAATAATGACGCTTTCTCCGTTTAAGAATCTCTTATACCACAGCGCCACCACCTCAACAGGAACATTCTGCAGATTTTCCTTCTGCGGCACAACGCCGCCTGCACACCACTCATATGTGTTCTGGCAGATTCCGTTTTCCAGTTCCTCAAAAATATAAGCGCGCTCGCTTTCAAAAAACTGCCCGATATATTCCATCAGCACCTCTATGGACTTTTCCGGCGTGGGCGCGGCCAGGGCAATACGCAGCCCTTCGTTAATGGTAGCTTCATTTAATTCATATTCTTTTCCCAGCCTGCTCCATTCTCCGATATTGACGGCAAGTTCAAAGCGGTATCTTCTGCCTTCTGCCTCCAGTACCGTATTTTTTAACAGCAGTCTTTTCCCAATAACCGGTCTGTAGCATACCTCTTCAAAAAAACATCCCTGTTCCAGCTTTTCATAATTGCACGCCGCACAAGGATTTAAACTATCCGAAATAACCTCATAACATTTTTTTCCTTTAATCTCTTCCTTCGACTGCAGCCCGTATAACTCTCTTGCCAGCCTGTTCATGTAAACCAGCTCATGACTGTCCATATCCGCAACATACACAATTT
>CAMWUP010000145.1 GCA_947177465.1 uncultured Lachnospiraceae bacterium | reverse complement strand
GCCGGTAAGGAGAAGCGGCGACAGACCGGCGCGTCCGGCGGGGAGTGCCGGCGCCTCACCGGCGCGGCAGGCAGGCACAAGCCCTGCGGGCAGCCGTGCGGCAGCACAGGCAGGCACCGGCGCCGGCAGACCGGGCGGAGCGGCTCGGCCGGCAGGGACCAGACCAACAGTACAGGCGGGAACCGGCGGCAGCAGACCTGCCGGAGCAGCACGCCCCAATGGAACAAGACCGGCACAGCCTGCAGGCGCAAGACCTGCGGCATCCGCACAGGCAGGAGCCGGTGGCAGCAGACCCGCCGGAACGGCACGCCCCAATGGTACGCGACCGGCACAGCCCGCAGGCGCAAGACCTGCGCCCCGCGCACAGGAGGGCAGAGCGGTTTCTTCCGAGGAGGGCAGCCGTCTGGAGAGACAGGCGAGAGCCGATGTGGAGACGCGAAGCTTAGAGCGCAGCACTGCGAATGTGCAGGCTAAAAAGCCTAGAAATTTTATGTCTGATGACGATGAGTTTGAATTTGAGTTTTTAAACTGGGATGGCGACGGCGAAGCATAATGCCGAACACATGCGGTTCAAAAGTCCGGACTTCTGTAAACAGGAGCGCCGGACTTTTTCTGAGGAAACGCCGTAATCAGCGTTTCTTCAAAATTGCAGTTGACACTCTGCGCTTCCTGTTATAATATTTGTATAACAGACGGGAAGGAGGTTGTGGTACCGTGATTATTGAGATAGATTTCAACAGTGACGAGGCTTTGTATCTGCAGCTTCGCAATCAGATTATACTGGGAATCGCTACCTCGCGGTTTCGCGAAGGAGAACAGCTTCCCTCTGTGCGCCAGCTTGCGGAGGCAATCGGCATCAATATGCATACGGTAAACAAGGCGTATACCGTGCTGAAGCAGGAGGGCTACGTGAAGGTGGACAGGCGGCGTGGCGCAGTAGTGGCGGTGGACACGGACAGGCTTAAGACCATCGCGGAGCTGCGGCAGGAGCTGCAGGTGATTCTTGCGAAGAGCAGCTGCAAGAATATTTCCAAAGAAGAAGTGCATGCTTTGATTGATGAAATATATAAAGATTATGGAGGACGTTGCTGATGCAGTCACAGTTTACGGATAAGGCGCGTGCGGCGCTTTTACTGGCGGAAAAAACAGCAAAACGCTTAAGACAGGGATATGTGGGAACAGAGCATATTTTAGTGGGACTCATGCAGGAAAAGACCGGTGTGGCGGCGAGGGTGCTGTTTGACAACGGTGTAGATGAAAACCAGGTCGTGGAAATGATACGGGATTTGATATCCATGGACGGGCCGGTGACGGTAAAGGACAGGGAAACCTACTCTCCGAGGGCCGTGAAGGTGCTTGATATCGCCCATAAGCAGGCAGAGCGTTTTGGCGAAAGGCAGACCGGCACTGAGCATATCCTGATGGCGCTGATTAAAGAGGGGGAAAACGTGGCGGTCCGGCTCTTAAACACACTGGGTATCTCCACACAGAAGATTTATGTAGATGTCCTGATTGCCATAGGCGAGGATGGCGGACTTTACAAGGAAGACCTTGCCAAAAACAGGCAAGGCAGGAAAAATACTTCCACACTGGCGCAATACAGCCGTGATTTGACGGCATTGGCGAGAGAAGGAAGACTGGACCCCGTGATTGGCAGGGAGGAAGAGATACAGCGTGTTGTGCAGATACTCAGCAGGCGTACCAAAAATAACCCCTGTCTGATTGGGGAGCCCGGCGTGGGCAAGACCGCCGTTGTGGAAGGCCTTGCTTTGCGGATTGTATCGGGGAATGTTCCCTTTACGGTAAAGGAAAAACGGGTGCTTACGCTGGACTTGTCCGGTATGGTTGCAGGGAGCAAATACCGCGGCGAATTTGAGGAGCGCATCAAAAAGGTCATCAAAGAGGTGATGGAGGATGGAAATGTCATTCTGTTTCTGGATGAACTGCACACCATTATCGGCGCGGGCGGCGCGGAGGGCGCCATCGACGCATCCAATATTTTGAAGCCTTCCCTTGCAAGGGGGGAGATACAGCTTATCGGAGCAACTACCATAGCAGAGTACCGCAAGTATGTGGAGAAGGATGCCGCGCTGGAGAGGCGCTTTCAGCCGGTTAATGTGGAGGAGCCGGATGTGGACGCTTCCATCCGGATTTTGAACGGCATAAGCGCAAGATACGAGGAACATCATAGGGTGAAGATACTGCCCGAGGCGATTGTGGCGGCGGCAAAGCTTTCCGACAGGTATATCAACGACAGGAACCTGCCGGATAAGGCAATCGATTTGATAGACGAGGCGGCGGCGGCAGTCCGCCTGAAAACCGGTCATGTACCGGAAAAGCAGCAGGAGCTTTTTAAGAAAATACGGGAAAAAGACGTGCAGATAGAGCGCTCCATCCGCATGGAAAATTTTGAGCAGGCGGGAGAGCTTAAGCACGAGCAGGATGTGCTGCTTAAAAAGTATGAAACGATGAAAAGGCGCTGGGAGGAACAGGAAAAAAACAGGGAATATACGGTCGGAGAGAATGAAATTGCCGAAGTGGTTTCCATGTGGACCAAGATACCGGTGCGCAAGCTGGCGGAGAAAGAGAGCGAGAGGCTTTTAAAGCTGGAGTCTGTCCTGCATAAGCGCGTTATCGGACAGGAGGAAGCGGTAAAAGCAGTGGCGAGAGCCATGCGAAGAGGCAGAGTCGGCTTAAAGGACCCGGGCAAACCCATCGGCTCTTTCCTGTTTTTAGGTCCCACCGGCGTGGGCAAGACGGAGCTGAGCAAGGCGCTTGCAGAGGCGATGTTCGGCTCGGAAAATGCACTGATCAGGGTGGATATGTCGGAGTATATGGAAGGTCACTCCGTGTCCAAGATGATTGGCTCCCCGCCCGGCTATGTGGGCTTTGATGAGGGCGGACAGCTCAGCGAAAAGGTGCGCCGCAATCCCTACTCAGTGGTGCTGTTCGATGAAATAGAGAAGGCGCATCCGGATGTGTTCAACGTTCTTTTACAGGTGTTGGACGACGGGCATATCACGGATTCCAAGGGCAGAAAGGTCAGCTTTAAGAATACGGTACTGATTATGACCTCCAACGCCGGTGCGCAAAGGATTGTGGACCCCAAGAATCTGGGCTTTTCGGCGGAAGCCAGCGAGACAAAGGATTATGAGAAGATGAAGAGCGGGGTCATGGAGGAGGTTAAGAAGCTTTTTAAGCCGGAGTTTATCAACCGAATCGATGAAATTATGGTGTTCCATCAGCTCACAAGGGAGAATATGAAAGAAATCGTGACACTGCTTTCCCGTAACCTTTCTAAGCGCTGCGAAGCACAGATGGAGCTGAAGCTGAAGCTTTCTCCGGCGCTCAGGGAGCATCTGGTGGAGAAATATGCTGACAAAAAGATGGGCGCACGTCCCTTAAAGCGCGCCATGCAGTCCGTCGTGGAGGACGCGCTTGCGGAAGAAATCCTGCAGGGCAGGGTGAAGCGCGGCGACGCAGTGACTGTCGGCTATAAAGGGGAAAAGGTAAGCTTTACCGTGGCGGACTCTCCAAAAAATGGAGTGGAATAAACGGCGGATTTATATTATACTATAGTTATATTTACAGGGGAAAAGCCCTGAAATCAGGAGGATATACAGATGGCAATCGTTGCAGAATTACTTCGTGCGGAAGAAGACGGCACAATCAGCTTTGGCAATCATGAGCTGGCACAGAAAACAAAGGTAGAGGATTTTGAACATGCAGGGGATTTATACAAGGTAAAAACCTATCAGGCGATGACAAAGCTTGAAAAGAACAGCATGTTTTTATATGAATCTGTTCCGGGCACCAGTGTGCTTGGTTTTAAGGAGACGGAAAAAGGCGTTTCGTTTGTAGTAGAGGGGGCAGAGGATGCGCAGCTTACCGTCGGTTTAAAGGATGATACGGAATATGAGGTGTCTGCAGGCGGTAACAATATCGGGAAAATGCGCACAAATCTCGGCGGAAAGCTCAGTCTGAGCGTGGAGCTTGCCGGGGCAGGCGAGGTGCCTGTGGAGATTACGCAGGCATAGGCGGAAAGGAAACGAAAGAATGGCAAAAGGAAAAAAGGGTACTTGTTTTTTCTGCCAGAGCTGCGGTTATGAATCTCCGAAGTGGATGGGACAATGCCCGGGCTGTCGGGAATGGAACACCTTTGTGGAGGAGCCGGTCAGCGCGGTTTCCCTGAAAAAAGGCGGCGTAAGCGGCAGCACGGCAGGACGGGAGCCTGCCGTGCTGTCTGAAATTGAAATGAACGAAGAGGACAGATTGTCCACCGGCATACAGGAGCTTGACAGGGTGTTAGGCGGCGGTGTAGTGGCAGGCTCCCTTACATTAGTGGGAGGCGACCCGGGGATAGGCAAGTCTACACTGCTTTTACAGATGTGCCGTTTTATGGCGCTTGACGGGAACCGGGTGCTTTACATATCGGGCGAAGAATCTTTAAAGCAGATTAAAATGCGGGCGGAGCGTATCGGCACATTTAATGAAAATCTGCTTCTTTTTTGTGAGACAAATCTGGAAATCATCGAGCAGACCATCAAGAAGTATACGCCGAAGGTGGTTATCATCGATTCTATCCAGACGATGTACAATGAAAATGTTTCGGCGGCGCCGGGCAGCGTTTCTCAGGTGCGGGAATCTACCGGTGTGCTTTTGCAGCTTGCAAAGGGTGTCGGCGTGTCTGTGTTTATTGTTGGACATGTGACGAAGGAGGGAACCGTTGCCGGACCGCGTGTGTTAGAGCACATGGTGGATACGGTGCTTTACTTTGAAGGCGACCGTCATGCTTCTTACCGGATTCTGCGCGGTGTGAAGAACCGTTTCGGCTCCACCAATGAAATCGGTGTTTTTGAGATGAAGGCGGAGGGGCTGATACAGGTGGAAAATCCTTCCGAATTTATGCTGAATGGCAGGCCTGAGGGAGCGTGCGGCTGTGTGGTGGCGTGCTCTGTAGAAGGGACGCGTCCTCTGATGACGGAGATACAGGCGCTGGTATGCCACAGCAACTTCGGTATTCCGCGAAGGCAGGCGACCGGCACTGATTTTAACCGTGTCAATCTGTTGATGGCGGTTTTGGAAAAGCGCCTTGGTCTGCAGATGAGCGGCTGTGATGCCTATGTAAATGTCGCGGGCGGTATGAAGCTGATGGAGCCTGCCATGGATTTGGGCATGGTGATGGCGATTGTGTCAAGCTTTCGCAACAAGCCGATAGACGAAAAGACAGTGGTGTTTGGAGAGGTCGGCCTGAGCGGCGAGGTGCGCGCGGTAAGTATGGCGGAGAAGCGCGTACAGGAGGCAAAGAAGCTGGGCTTTACGCTCTGTATCCTTCCGACGGCAAATGCGGAAGCGCTGAAGGGGACGAAAGGCATCCGCATAGCAGGAGTGACGAGTGTACAGGATGCAATCGGATTTATCGGTTAAAATCTAAAAATTCTGCTTGCCTTGCAGGAAGGCTTATGGTATAATACAATCTGTTGGTGCAAAGGCTTAATGTTTTGGCATTGATAAACAGAATGAAGGGGAATAGTACAGCGGTAGTGCGGCGGTCTCCAAAACCGTAAACGGGGGTTCGATCCCCTCTTCCCCTGCTAAAGTGTGCGGGCTGTACCGCAGAAAGTGCCGGTAACCTTGGTTGCTGGCACTGTTTTTGTGGACAAAATTGTCGATAAGCATTATAATTAAGATAAAATTTGCTGTAAAATGTGTAGGAATGAAAATAGAAAGAAGGAGAAGCAGCATGGACGAAAAATTCAGAAAGCAGATGGAGGAAAACGGCGCCGATGTGGAAACGACCCTGAAGCGTTTCATGGGCAAAGAGTAGATGTACATGAAATATGTTATGAAGTTTTTAGATGACGAAAACTTTGGCAAGATTCAGGAAAGCCTGAAAAACCAGGAT
>CAMWUP010000144.1 GCA_947177465.1 uncultured Lachnospiraceae bacterium | reverse complement strand
GTGCTTGATGAAAAGGCAATTTTCCAAGGCAGATGCCATATGAATCAGGATGATGTGAAGGCAAAGAGACGTCCGGCAAGGGAAAGCAGGTCTGGAAAGAAATCTGCAAAGGATGCCATCAGAGAAGCGCTGAGAGAAGCAGAAGAAGCAAGAGATGACGATGATGAGATTTTGGCTGCGGCTTCCATGGATGTGGACAGAATGGAACTGTAAAAGCTTTTATGGTAAAAATAAGAAGGATTGTCACAGACAACCCTTCTTATTTTTTGTATGCCTTATTTTTTGTTAATTCGGTCAAAAACCAAATCGTAGCCGTCGTTTCCGTAATTGAGAGAACGGTTTACGCGGCTGATGGTAGCTGTTGATGCGCCGGTTTTGTCGGCAATCTCAAGATAGGTTTTGTGACTTTTCAGCATGGCTGCCACTTCAAAACGCTGGGATAATGATAGTAGTTCGTTTACGGTACAAAGGTCTTCAAAAAAACTGTAACATTCATCCCGGTTCTTCAGACTTAAAATGGCATCAAACAGGTAGTCCACGGCATCTGTTTTTAGTTTTTTGTTCATAACGGTTACCTCACTGTTTACTTTTGCACTGTAAAATTTCACAGCCTTGACCATGAAAATTTTATCATATTAAAGTTTTAAAGTAAAGCCTTTTTGCAGTATCTTGTAAAAATTGTGGCAGAGAAGTTTTTTGAAAATAATATAGAAAAATCTTGTCATGTAGTATTCAATACTATATAATATATACAGTAGCGGTTCTGCAACGTAAACGGCTGGCAGAACCTGCCGGAAAAAGGGAGAGATTCAATGACAACAAACACGGAAGAGCTGCTTCATTCGATACTGGACAACCTTGCAAAGGTGGAATACATTAAGCCTGAGGATATTCCCAATATTGATTTATATATGGATCAGGTGACTACTTTTATGGATGACCGCCTACGGAAGAAAACCAGAAATCCGGGCGAAGACAAAATTCTGACCAAGACCATGATAAACAATTATGCGAAGAATGACCTGCTGCCTCCGCCCGAAAAAAAGAAATACAACAAGGAGCATATGCTTCTTTTGATATTTATCTATTACTACAAAAATATTCTTTCCATCAGCGATATTCAAGCACTGCTGAAGCCGATTACAAAGGAGTTTTTTAAAACGGAGGAGACCTTTAATTTGGAGAGCGTCTATAAAGAAGTATTCGGTATGGAAGAAGAGCAGATGCAGCGCTTAAAACAGGATGTTCTTGATAAATTTAAAACGTCGGAGAAAACTTTCGGGGATGCACCGGAGCGGGAGCGTGCTTTCCTCAAAACGTTTTCCTTTATTTGTCTGCTTAGCTTTGATGTGTATGTGAAAAAGCTGCTGATTGAAAAGCTGGTGGATGATTTGCGCGACAAAGGGGAAGAAGGCTGATGAAAATGACTCCCATCATAGATATGCATACACATACAATGGCGAGCGGGCATGGTTACAGTACCTTGAAGGAAAATATTGAAGCGGCAAAGGAAAGAGGGCTGCGTGCGCTGGGACTCAGTGAGCATGGACCGGCGATGCCGGGCGGTCCGCATATTTTCTTTTTTTCTAATTACCGCTGTATTCCCAGAGAGTATGAAGGCTTGCGTCTTTTTTGCGGAGTGGAAGCCAATATCTGCGATTATGACGGAGGGCTGGATTTGGAAGAGGGGATTTTGGAGAGGATGGACTATGTCATTGCAAGTATGCATACGATGTGCTGCCGCCCCGGTACGATAGAAGAGAATACGCAAGCTTCCATTATGGCAATGCAGAATCCTCATGTGACTGTGCTTGGGCATCCGGATGACAGCCGTTATCCGCTTGACCGTGAGAAAATAGTGCGTGTGGCAAAGGAAAGCGGTACTGCGATTGAAATTAACAATTCGTCCTTAAATCCCCTTGCAGCCAGAAAAGGCGCGCGGGAGAATATCAAGGAGCTGCTATATTGGTGCGGACGGTATGAGACACCGGTTCTTTTGGGAACGGACAGCCATATCTGCTACACGGTAGGAGATTTTACAGAAGTACTGACAGTTTTGGAGGAAGAAGCATTTCCGAAAGAATTAGTCCTAAACTATGATATGAATAATCTCAAAAAGATTGTAAAGCCGGACAGACTGTAAAAGGGAGAAGGCGGTTTTGCAGGTTTTTGGGAGACATGAATGATAACCGGCGCAGGCTGATAACCTGTGCCGGTTTTTGGTAATAGACATGTGTGAAGAAGCGCTTCTGCATTGCGGATTATTTTGCATTTTCTGCAAAAGAGGTGTCTACAAGCACATCATAGGGAACGCGTTCTGAGAGCACGCCGGATTCTTCCAGAATATTCTGAAGCAATGTAAAGGCGTCCTCGCTGAAAACCAAGTCTTCCTTCCATGTGTCCTGCTCATGATACCGGCTTACAATAGTGGTCAGCGTATCCAAATCCGTTTCTTCAAACTGTGGCTGAATTACTTTTGCAATCTCCTCCGGTGTGTGAGAATTGACATAATCCATTCCCTTTTGCAGTGCATTGGTAAACGCCTGGATAACCTCCGGATTATCTTTGATATAGCTTGCTTTTGCCGAAAAAGCAGTGTAGGGTACATAACCGGAATCCGTTCCCAAGGATGCGACAACATAGCCGTCGCCCTTCTGTTCAAGAGAAGTAGCGTGGGGTTCAAATTCAACTGTAAAATCACCCTGACCGCCAGAAAAAGCGGCGGCAGTAGAGCCGAAATCAATGCTCTGATCGATATGCAAATCCTGTGCGGGGTCAATATTGTTTTTTATCAGAATGTACTCAAACACCATTTCGGGCATACCGCCGGGGCGTCCGCCGAGGACGTTAGCACCCACAAGCATATCCCATGAAAAATTCTCGATGGGTTCTCTCGATACGAGGAAATTGCCGGCGCGCTGGGTAAGCTGCGCAAAGTTTACGGCATAGTCCTGTGTGCCGCCGATATAGGTGTATATTGTGCTTTCGCTGCCCATGAAACCGATATCCGCTTCACCGGTGAGCAGGGCGGTCATGGTTTTGTCGGCGCCAAAGCCGGTCACCAGTGTCAAATCGATTCCTTCTTCTTCAAAATAACCTTCCTCAATGGCGACATACATGGGAGCATAAAAAATACTGTGAGCAACCTCATTCAGGGTTACTTTGGTCAGTTCGCTGCCGCCTGTTTTTTTGCCGCAGCCGGTCAGCGCAGACAGGCATAACAAAAGCACCAGCGATAAACTAAATAATTTTTTCATAGAATCCTCCAGTTTTTCGTGATGCTTTATTATATTGCAGGAATGGAAAAAGGTGCAAAAATCAAGCCCTGTTTTACTGAATGTGTATGTTTTTCATAGCCCAGAGCTGGAGCGCCTTGGCATTTGTGGATATTTTCTCCAGAGAGTCCAGGATATGCTGAAAGGTAGGACGCTCTGACTCCGAGATGATACCGTCCTCTGAAATGGCGATAAGCGCCATTCTCAAATTGTCGATATCTTTTAAAGAGCCTAACACTTTCAGAGCAAGGCGGTCAAAATCATCGATAATGACCTCCTTTACGCTTGTCCTGCCGATGGGACATTCCCTTGCGCAGTAGGAATTACACAGCTCGGGACAATTATAGGTATGGGACATGGCAAGCACCTCTTCGGGATACGGAGTGATGGTGCCAAGCTCTATACGGGCAAGACGGGTGCGGTCTATGCCGACAATTTCAGCAGCCTTTTCGCGGCTGGTAAAGTCATCATTTGTTTTGGAAGCCTCATAACGTGCAAGATAGTACATATTATCGGCAGCTTTGGTTGCTTTTTTTCCCATGATTTCAACTCCCTCTTATGGTAAAATGATTTCTATAATACAGTTTATGCAAAAAGAAAGCTTTTGTAAAGAAAAAGGTCAAATAATTGTAAAAGTGAGTTGAGAAAAGCCGGAAAACTTGATACAATAAGATAAAAAGTATTCATAAACTGAATTATGGAAGCAAAACTACATATTTAACGGAGGAACAGAAATGGGTTTATTAAGAGCGGCAAAGGATGCGATTGGCGGCTTGATGGCTGACCAGTGGCGTGAGTATTTTTACTGTGAGTCCATACCGAGCGACGTGCTGGTTATTAAGGGCGTAAAGCAGGTAACGCAGGGACGCAACAGTAATACAAAGGGAAATGAAGATATTATCACAAACGGCTCTATCATAGCGGTAAACGAAGGACAGTGTATGTTAATCGTAGACCAGGGCAAGATTGTAGAGTTCTGTGCGGAGGCCGGAGAGTTTATCTACGATACATCTACTGAGCCGTCCCTGTTCTACGGCAAGCTGAGTGAGAATTTAAGGCAGTCCTTCAGCGTCGTAGGCAAGAGATTTTCTTTGGGCGGTAATACAGGAAAGAACCAAAGGATATATTTTGTCAACACCAAGGAGATTATGAGCAACCTGTTCGGAACACCTGCTCCGGTGCCTTTCCGCATTGTAGACACCAATATCAATCTGGCCATGGACATTGCAATCAGGTGTAATGGCGAGTACAGTTTTAAGATTGTGGACCCGTTGTTGTTCTATAGCAGCATAAGTGGCAATGTAACTAATGTATATCGTAAAAACGATGAACTGGCAAGGATGATGAAGGCAGAACTGCTCACGGCATTGCAGCCTGCTTTTGCAAAAATATCTGCTATGGGCGTTCTCTATAGTGCAGTTCCGGCGCATACGATGGAGCTGACAAATATACTGAATGAGGAGCTTTCTGAAAAGTGGGCGCAGCTTCGCGGTATTGAGATGGTTTCCATGGCCATCAATTCCATAAAGGCTTCTGAGGAAGATGAAAAGCGGATTAAGGAAGCGCAGGAGACTGCTGTTTACAGGTCTCCCGAGATGGCGGCAGCGTTCCTGGCACGCTCACAGGGCGAGGCGATGAAGATGGCTGCTTCCAATAAGGAAGCCGGAGCCATGATGGGCTTTGCCGCTATGAATATGGCACAGATGACGGGCGGTATGAATGCCAATTCACTCTTTGGAATGGGGCAGCAGAATCCCGGTCAGCAGAACCCTATGGGACAACAAAATTCCATGGGACAGACAGCCGGAATGCAGCAGGGTGTTGGTATGTTTGGAGTAGGAAATGCAGGGGCAGCCGGAATGTCCGGCGCAGGAGCGGCAGGCGGTGCAGCAGGGGCTGTGCTGGGCTGGAATTGTTCCTGCGGTAAGACGGATAACCGCGGCAGATTCTGCGAGGAATGTGGAAATCCCAAGCCCGCAGCAGCCGGATGGACATGTGGATGCGGCAATGTAAATCAGGGAAAGTTCTGTACGGAATGTGGTAAGATGAAGCCGCAGGGCGCACCGCTCTACAAATGTGACAAGTGTGGGTGGGAGCCGGAAGACCCGACCAATCCACCCAAGTTCTGCCCTGAGTGTGGAGATATTTTTGACGCTAACGATATCAGATAACGGAGCAGAAAAACAAGATGAGTTTAACAATAACAGGAGTCATTGTTGTACTGGTGCTTTTATTGGTTCTGGCAGGCATAGTTTACTATGCCTACTGGAACATAAGGAATAAAATCAGATCTTTTTCAAGAATTGCTTTTGGAACGGATTCCATAAAAGAGGGATTTAACAAGATTGAGGCAGAGTATGCGGTTACACCTAAATCTGTTTCAGCGGCGACAAATCTGTATCTGCCACGGATTATGAGAGACTTTCCGGATTTCCACTACGACGAGATGAAAAAAAGAGCGGAGAATGTGCTGGTTTCCTATCTGCGCAGCATTGATTCCGACAATACGTCGCTGCTCGTGGAAGGAACGGCAGAACTAAAAAATCAGCTGGAAATGCTGCTGGAGATGCAGCGTTCCCGCGGGGAACGGGAACGTTTTGAGCAAATTAAGATTCATCAGACGGAAATATATCAATAC
>CAMWUP010000143.1 GCA_947177465.1 uncultured Lachnospiraceae bacterium | reverse complement strand
GCCTTCATCATACCCTGCATCGTAAAAATCAAATCCCTGAAAATCTTCATACCACCCACTCCGTAAAAATTCTGTGGCTGCGTGTAGCGGTGTTTCAGCACAAATGTCAGTGTACGCGCCAAACGGTCAATGGCAGCATCCGGACTGGTTTCATCTGTTGCCACGCCTGCAAGAAAATTGCCTCCCACCTCACTGCGCCCTTCGATAATCATCTTCAGGTTTTCTTCCCGACTGTAGTTCCCACTAATCAAGTATCCCACAGGGCTTCCCATGGTGACGGTACGGTGTCCGTTACAAAACTGCCTGTCATCATACTTTTTAAAGACAGAGCCCATGGAATGGTCCTGAATTGCAAACGCATAAACCGTGGCGTCCGCGCTCTGGATTTCATTGCGCAGAAAGTCATCAAACTTATCATTGTAGATGCATTTTCCGGAAACCGCACAATGGAAACAGCCGAGGCAGCCTCCCTGAAAAGGATACTCTCGTATATTCACAATCCTGCTCTTAAAAGGCAACACCGCCTGAAAACGCGCAATCATATTACGAAGCCCTTCATCCTCCGGCAGCGCATCCGTCACAATCACTCCCCTGCGCGCCGCACTCTTTTCCTCCTGCGAAGCCTCCGGTATCTGTACGGGCATGTGGGCAGGCGCCGTTTGTGGCGCAGGCAGCGGCTCATAACTGTCCTCCTTTATGCTCCACAGAACATAGCGGAAAAAGGAAAACGCCTCTTTTCTGCCGCGGGGCTTCAACAAATCTTCCATATCGGCGGAAAGCCCTTTGATAAACTTCATACCCATATCCTGACAATTTTCCTGAATATAGCGATGCGCCGTAACATCATAAAAATGCTTGGAGGTGGTAAGCTGCGTCACATATTTCCCCGCAAGCTTTACGCCGGACTGCTTGACCAGCTCAATAAAACGGTGCAACTGGCTGGGTGCAATAAAGGTATAGACCGGATAAGAAAACAGGATAAGGTCTGCCTTTTCAAGCGCCTCCTTTGCCGGTGCAAAATCCTTCTCCAACACCCTGATTCGCTGTCCTGCATGTAAAAACGAAAATGTATGCTCCGGAAAGTGTTTCTGCAGATATCGTACAGTCTGCAGAGTGATGCTGTTTTCTCCCTTTGGACTGCCGTTTACAACTAAAATGTTCATGAGCCATTTCCTCCCTCGCTTTTATCTACTTGAATTCTGCTTTTGCCCTTTCAAGCGCAGCAACTACTTTATCGCACCACAGGTCAAATTCCGCGTCTTCCTTCTGACATTCCGGATGAGCGAGAATATAATCCAGTGCCATTCTCACACCCTCTGCAAAACTGACTACAGACTTAAATTCAGGCACTGCTCTTTTCAACTTGCTGTTATCGAACACAACGGATACTGACTTGTCGCCTGTCAGACTGCCCTCATAATCATAGTCGGGTCCGACACTGTCCAAAAATTCCGAAGCGACATGATACGGATGCAGTCTGACGCCAAGCGCCTGTGCAATCGTCTGATAAATCTGATTCCAATTCAGCGTTTCATCGCTTGTGATATGAAATGCCTCGCCAATTGCATGAGGATTCGCCATAAGTCCTACAAAGCCTACCGCAAAATCTGTATGGAAGGTTAATGTCCACAGCGAAGTGCCATCACCCTGAATAATAACAGGCTTCTCTGCCTGTATACGCCTGATTACCTGCCAAAAACCATTTTTACCATGTACACCCAGAGGAATATGCTGCTCGTCATATGTATGGCTGGGGCGAACAATTGTTACAGGGAAGCCGTTCTCACGATACATTTTCATAAGAAATTCTTCACAGGCAATCTTATCCCTTGAATACTGCCAGTAGGGATTTGCAAGACTCGTCCCCTCCGTGATAATATAATTGCTCGCCGGTTTGTGGTATGCCGAAGCGGAACTGATGTAGATATACTGGTTTGTTTTGCCGGCAAACAGCCTGTAATCCCGCTCCACATGCGCAGGAACAAAACCGATAAACTCGCATACAACATCAAATGTCATATCCTTGATTTTTTCGGCAACAGACTGCTCCTCATTGATATCCGCAATCATAGATATCGCGCCGTCCGGCAGTGACCTGGTGCCTCTGTTGATAACATATACTTCCCACTTCTTTTCAATCAGTCTGCGCACCACCGCACTACTGATAGTTCCCGTTCCGCCGATTATCAATGCTTTCATTTTGAGTCCTCCTTTTTGTTGTAAAGAATTTTCGTCCATGATATGAACTTTATCAATTGGAGCAATGTTAGTATCCGTCCCGTATAATTCGAGGTCTATATGAGGCTTATTTAACGCAATAAATGATAACATCTATCTCACCTCCAGCCATTTTTTTCTGTCCATGCTTTCTGCCATTCTTCTTCATTCACAATCGCATCAAATACAGGCTCAAGAAAAGTCTGAATTTCCGTAATCACAACAGAAAACGCAAGCGCATTGTCTTTGATGCTCTTCAAAAAATATTTCCAACGCTTTTGCATATCCTCATCTTCAGCAAGAGCCACAACACGTTTAAAACTATCTTGTTCGTAGGGAGTACCACGGCACTGCAAAGTCTCGAAGATAGCGGATTGTAATTTGAGTCCCTCAAAATCGAATGTTCTTGAAAGATAATAAATATCATAAAAATCTTTCATTCTGCCCGTCAGCTCAAAGCGTTGCAGAATGGCGTCAAACTTTTCAGCTATGGTACTTTCAATGGAATATGTTTTGATTACAGGAGCTTCAAAGTCTGGAAGCTGCGTATTGATTTTACGCTGTTCTGCCTTTGGTACGATAATATCTCCCACACCTATATCAACATTGAACGGTACTCGTACATTCTTTATCTGTCCGATAATCTGTGTACTGATACCGTGATACTTTCTCTGCGGAGATATCTCCTCAAAGCCTTTTGCAGTCATCTCGATATAATCGTTTCCTGTTGGTGTGTCAAGAATTTTGTAAATCAAATCCTTAACATTTTCTGTTGAATTTGAATATCCACGAAGCAGGAAATCGACATCAATGGTGGCTCTGCTTTCAAAGTTTGTAAGAGTGTAGATAAACAGTCCACCTTTTAATACAAGAAAATCATCGTATCCTGATTTCGAGAGTTTTCTCAAAAATTCTTCCTGCATAAAAAGCTGTAGACACTGCTGATAAGTGATGCCAGAAGCGTTTGCTTTATTTCTGAGCTTTGCCAAAACGGACGCTGCTATATCTGCCATTACAGCCACACTCCAATCAATTCTTTTACACGCTTTTGCACACGCAAAACTTTCGCATATTTCATAAGATTCGGTATATTCTTTTTTGGGTCTTTTACATAGCCCTGTACTGCTTTATTAAAAATCTCCTTATCCATCTTGTTCATATTTCGCAGCACATCGCAAATAGTACGGTCACGATCATAAATGCGAACTTTGTGGAAATCAATTTCACCTTCAGTTTCGCCCAGCGTAACCAAATCTGACTCTACACGATATGCCTTTATAAACGGATAATCGATTTTTGTTCGCCGCTTAGAGACATCTTTGTTTATTGCAAAGTTCCATTCAGCGGGATTTCTGTCACTGTATCTATAATAGAATAGAGCGGTCTCCATACAAAGCACTGCATCGGGAAACAAGCGATTGATAATGACAACTTCGCTTTCTCCATACTCTTGAGTCCAGTGATAATAACCTCGCCTAATTCTTTCAATCAATCCTTCGTTTAAAAGTTGTTTTATATCTGCGTAGTATAACTTTGAAGCTGTAAGTTCAGCGGTAGTCATAACATAATTATGGCTACTGAACAACATTCTCAAAGTCTCAATATCTTTTTTCCAAAACATATCTTCACCTCTATTGAATCGCCCCTAATTAGTCCAACAATCGGGCACTTTACTATATTATATTCAATTTCTCTATTTAAGTCAATAATCGTAAAGTGAACACGTTTAATTCTATCAACGAAATAAGCATACCACTCTTCAAATAGAATGGTACGCCTATGATTTTAAATGACCTCAAAATGCTTCAAAGCGTCTCTGATTGCTTCCACTTTCTCTGGTGTCGGATGCTTCCTTGGCTGTTTCAATTCCTCCACCGCATTAGGAGCATCATACATCGGCAAGCCTAAATCCCTTTTTACCTCTGTGATATATACGCTATGTACCTTGAAGCCATGCTTCGCTTCTATGTACTCCTTAATCATCTTGTATGTAACTCGCTCTTTTGGCTTATATACTGCGGCTCTCTTTGCAATATTAGCAAGCGGCTCTTTGCCCACACCCTCGCCAAACTCCTCTTTTACGTTGATTATGCTGTCAGGTTTTTGTGGGAAAGCATTACAATCGTCTCAACGGTATTACCTTTTTCCCACAAAAATCACTTTTTATCCCTCTTCCATTTCTTTTAGTGATATTCCCTTTTTATTCTTCCATGCATTCCTGCCATTGATACTATACCCTACAACTATAGCTGCTGCAAGTGAAGGGCTCATAAATGCCCAATCCTGAGTAAAAGTAAAGTTCTCATCAACAATGCCTTTATCAAATAATAGCTGTCGTTTATTGATAACAGACTTTGATAAGGAGGTCGCTACATTATCAGCAACTTTAGAACATTTCAACACCGCAAAGCCTTCTGAGATTGGTTTACCACTGGCCTTCATTCCCGAACGGTCTTGTAAAATGTAAAGAATCTCTTTCTCATCATTTTTTCTCTTTATAGACGGTTCTAAAATTTTATGTCCCAACACTCCTAAAATCAACCGCATATTATCAATGAACTCATCCATTTCTGCACGATCCATTTCAGATATTGATGCTTCCATAGGCACATTGCTGTTTACTACCTCATATCTTTTAGATTCTTTCGCCAAAATATAAAGATGATTTTCCAAATATTTTATATGTGCTTTGTTCAAATTATTATCTTTGCTAATAAACACTATACACTCTGTCCAGAAATCTTTTTCAGAAAGATGTTGTTTTATCCTGTTAAAAATATTTTCAGCCTCTCCTATATAAACTTGTTCCTCATCTGTTTCATCATTACGCCCAAATAAAAAATACACTCCCGTATTACTTAAATCATCTCTATCCGTACATTGATTAATATATGTACGTGGAATCTTATATGCCTTGCCTGTCCAATTAGAAAGCTCACTGGCCCATCTACCATCTGCCTGTCCATCAATTAAAAATTGCCGTATTGTTTTCCTCTCATTTTTATCACCTTCTCATTACATTATCACACAATACAATTTTTAGAATTATGTATTTTCTGTTAATTGTGGAAGATTATTCAAACTTACTGCCTCCAACGTCTGCAGCTGTTGTACTGCTAATTGGCGCAGCAATCTCATTCGTTCTTTCTGAACCTTCCCTTGGTTAATCAAAACAGCATTATAGCTTTCCAGATTCGCAAGCACTAATAATTGATTCAGTGTTGCTGCATCCCGCATATTTCCTTTCACCGTTGGATTTTCATCTTTCCACTGTTTGGCTGTTTTCCCGAACAAAACGACATTGAGCACATCTGCTTCATTGGCATAAGTGTAAGCTACTTGCACAGGTGTTAATTCTGGCGGAATCAAATTATCTTTAATTGCATCTGTATGTATCCTGTAATTCAGCTTAGAAATCTCCCTGTTCAAATTCCAATTCAAAGATAACCGACTATTCTCATCTGTCTTTAATCTCCTATAATCCTTCATAATATATAACTGAAACTCTGGAGAAATCCAAGTTGCAAAAGACATGGCAATATCGCTATGGGCATATGTTCCGCCATAGCGTCCTGCTTTTGAGACAATACCGATGGCATACATCTGTGTGATCCACTTTGTCGGTGTCATCACAAAGCGATTTAATCCTGCCTCATTTTTAACCGCCTCGAATTGCACACGGTTAAAATCTGGATTATGCAATT
>CAMWUP010000142.1 GCA_947177465.1 uncultured Lachnospiraceae bacterium | reverse complement strand
CCACCCCACCGCCTTTTTTTCCGCAAATCATCAAATTATCTATTGAAATTCTCTGAAGTATCTATTATAATTCTTTTAGGTTTATTGAAACCGCTTACATTGTTGTTCCTTTAAGACAATGTTATTTTCTTCAACAAGAGGGGCTTATCTATGACACCAAATATGACTATTTACGACATTTCCGAAAAGGCCGGGGTTTCCATCGCTACTGTTTCCCGCGTCCTAAACGGCAGTAGCAATGTCAGTGATAAGACCAAGAAAAAAGTTCTTGACGTTATCAATCAGTACGAATACACCCCCAACGCTTTTGCCCGGGGGCTTGGTCTCAATACTATGAAGACCATTGGCGTTATGTGCGCGGATTCTTCCGACCTCTATCTCGCAAAGGCTATCTACTTTATCGAGCAGAAGCTGCGCGCCAACGGCTACGACAGCATTTTATGCTGCACCGGCTACGAGCTGGAAACAAAAGAAAAATCCTTAAACCTGCTGATTTCCAAAAAGGTTGACGGTATTATTCTGGTCGGCTCACATTTTATTCATGAAAGCGAAAACGACAACCGCTATATTATGGACGCCGCCCTTCAGGTTCCGGTCATGCTGTTAAACGCGTCCTTCGATGCTCCCAATGTATACAGCATCGTTTCCGACGACTACAATTCCATGTATGAAGCCACCAAACTGATGATAGCTTCCGGCATTCGGGATGTCCTGTATTTTTACAACTCTACCTCTTACAGCGGAAAGCGGAAGCTCGCAGGCTATAGAGCTGCCATGGAAGAGGCAGGGCTTTTGAGAAGCGGCAACCTGATGCAGTTATATACGGGCTCACATGAGGATATTCAGGCTATGAGCGAGCATTTGATGAAGGTGCAGAGCAAGGGAATTCTATTCAGGGGTGTTATTGCCTCTGACGACAATCTGGCACTCGGCGCTATCAAATATGCGCGTACTACGGGACTGCGCATACCTGAAGAGCTTTCCATTATCGGCTACAACAATTCGCTTCTCGCGGCATGCTGCAATCCTGAGCTCACTTCCATCGATAACAAGCTGGAAACCTTGTGCCAGCATTTAATTACCACACTGATGGGATTGTTAAACGGCTGTGAGATGCCCAAAAAAACTGTTTTTTCAGGCGAAGTTATCCATCGCGGCACGACTCTTTCCTAAAAGCGCATTAGCCCTTAAGACCTGCTCGGGCGCTGTTACTGCGGGTTTGGGGGTTTATAAACAAAGCAGCGCAGAAATCATGCCCGCTAAAAGGGGCGAGGAGGTATTGCATGAAAGCATTTATGGACAAAGATTTTTTACTCGACAACGAAACTGCCAGGGTTCTCTTCCACGATTACGCGGAAACCACTCCTATTCTGGACTATCACTGCCATATCAATCCAAAGGAAATCGCAGAGAATCGCAGCTTTGACAATATCACGCAGGTGTGGCTCGGCGGCGACCACTACAAATGGCGTTTTATGCGCTCCTGCGGCGTAGATGAAAAATATATTACCGGAGATGCTTCCGATAAGGAAAAGTTTATGAAATGGGCGGAATGTCTCGGAAAGGCAATCGGCAATCCTCTGTACCACTGGAGCCATCTTGAGCTGCAGAGATATTTTGGTTACACAGGCACCTTAAACAAAAACACCGCGGAAGAGGTTTGGAATCTGTGCAATGCAAAGCTGGCAGAGCCTTCCATGAGCGTGCGCAATATCATTAAACAGTCGAATGTGACCTTAATCTGTACCACTGACGACCCCATTGACAATCTGGAATGGCACAAGAAGCTTGCAGAGGATACTTCTTTCGATGTAAAAGTGCTTCCCGCATGGCGTCCCGACAAGGCAATGAATATTGAAAAACCCGACTATCTGGACTATCTTGATAAGCTGGCGGCAGTAACCGGCGTTCCTGAAATCAACACCTTTGCCGCATTAAAGACTGCGCTGAAAAAGAGAATGGAGTTCTTTGCTTCCATGGGCTGTAACGTATCTGATCATGCGCTTGAGTTTGTAATGTACTATCCCGCTTCCGAAGATGAGCTTGAAGAGATTTTCTTAAAGAGGCAGAACCGCATTGAGCTTTCCAAGGAAGAAGAATATAAGTTTAAGACTGCATTTATGCTTTTCGTAGGCGAGCAGTACCACGAATTAGACTGGGCAATGCAGCTCCACTACGGCTGCAAACGTGACAACAATACCCTGATGTTTGAAAAGCTGGGACCCGACACCGGTTACGACTGTATCAACAACTATGCTCCCAGCGCACAGATGGCGGACTTTTTAAACGCCCTCATCAAAAAAGATAAGCTTCCGAGAACGGTGCTCTACTCTTTAAAGTCCCCAATGACAATCAGGCTATCGGCACTATACTCGGCTGTTTTCAGGATTCTTCTGCCGTTGCCAAAATACAGCAGGGCAGCGCATGGTGGTTTAATGACCACAAAACAGGAATGATAGAACAGATGACCTCTCTTGCAAACCTCGGCAATTTATCCGGTTTTGTCGGTATGCTGACCGATTCAAGAAGCTTCCTGTCCTACACGAGACATGAATATTTCCGTCGTATCCTCTGCAATATGATTGGCACATGGGTGGAAAACGGAGAATTCCCTGCAGACATGGATATTCTGTCGGAGATTGTAACAGACATTTCCTACAACAATGCTAAACGTTATTTCAAGTTCCCCCTTTGATGTGATTCCCTCAGCATTGTTGTGTTTATCTGAACCCCTTTTTCATTATACGCAAAGAGCCATGCCCTAAGGCATGGCTCTTTGTCATAAACGCTATTAATATACCATCGCTTTTTCTTCTCCGTTCATCACGCGAAGCGCGCCCTGCGCAAGCGCAAGCAGCTCATCCTCGCCCGGATACACGGTAAAGGGAGCAATCCAGCCTGCTTTCTCTTTCAAATTGACGATAACGTCCTCGCCATAGGCAATACCGCCGGTCACGATAATTTGGTCTACCTTACCCTCCAGCACACAAGCCATGGAACCGATATCCTTTGCCACCTGATACAAAAATGCTTCCTTCACTTCCGCCGCATGTGCATCGCCTTCATTTGCCATTTTTGTCACATTGCGCATGTCGTTGGTTCCCAGATAAGCGTTGAAGCCTCCCTTGCCTACGATTTTTCCATATACCTCTTTTTCGGTATATTCGCCGGAAAAACACATCTTAATCAATGCGCCTGAAGGTACTGCGCCTGCTCTCTCCGGTGAAAACGCACCGTCGCCATCCAATGCGTTAAATACATCCACTACCTTGCCGTTAATATGCGCACCAACGGAGACGCCGCCGCCCATATGGACAACAATCAGCCGCAAAGACTCGTAAGCCTTGCCAATCTCCTTTGCATAACGCTTTGCCACTGCTTTCTGATTCAGCGCATGGAATACGCTGGTACGGGGCAGCTCAGGCACGCCGGAATACCTTGCAACAGTCTGCAGTTCGTCTACCACCACAGGGTCCACAATATAGGAAGGAACACCGATTTCATCTCCGATTTCACGCGCCAGAATACCACCGAGGTTGGATGCATGCTGTCCCTGCTTTCCGATTTCCAAATCATGCAGCAAATCGTCTGTAACTGCGTAGGTGCCGCCGGGAATCGGCTTTAACATACCGCCTCTGCCCACTACCACATCGAGCGTCTTAATATCAAAGCTTTTCTCTTCCAAAAGGTCCGTGATGATTTTTTTACGGAAATCCTTCTGGTCTACAATCGTCGCATAGCTGCTGATTTCCTCCGTTGTATGACGCAGCGTTTCCTCAAACAAAAGATTCTCATCCTCAAACACACCGATTTTGGTGGATGTGGAACCGGGATTAATAATCAGACTTTTCATTTATCGCTTCCTCCGTTTTATTTTTTATATTCTTTTTCTTTTTACTCCTGACCTTACTGCCCGCTGCTTCTATGATATCCAACAGCAGCTCCAGCACTTCAAACAGGAATTCAAGCATTCTTTTTCATCTCTTCCGCCACAACAGCCGCCAGTGCAAGGGAATTTACTTTTGTCTCAAAGGTATCGGAGCGGCTGGTCAGGATAACGGGAACCTTGGTTCCGGTGAGGATACAGCCGTTCTTTACATCCTTTGCCATATGTACGATTGCCTTGTACACCAGATTGCCTGCATGAATATCCGGAAACAGCAGGATATCCGCATCTCCCTGAATCTTTCTGTCCGTTGCGCCCTTGTGCTTTGCCGCCTCAGGGTCGATGGCAAGGTCTAAGGAAAGGGGGCCGTCAATAATACAATCCGTAATTTCACCGGCCTCATTCATACGCGACAACTCAGCCGCTTCCACCGTCACTGGCATCTTGGGATTGACTACTTCCACAGCCGCAAGCGGTGCAATCTTGGGACACGCAATACCACAGGCTCTTGTCACCGGCAGGGTATTCTTGATAATATTTATCTTATCCTCCAAGGTAGGATAAGTCATAAACGCCACATCAGTCAAAAACAGAAGCTGGTCTATGCCGGGCACGTCAAATACACATACATGGGAAAGCACGCCGCCTGTGCGAAGCCCCACTTCCTTGTCAAGCACGCTCTTTAAGAAATTCTTTGTATCAATCAGTCCCTTCATGTACATATCCGCTTTTCCCTCATGGGCAAGCTTTACTGCCTTCAGAGAAGCCTGTATCATGTCCGGCTCGTCAATCATCTCATAGCCTGTAAGGTCCATGCCGATGGATTCTGCAATTTCGCGGATTTTTGCCTCGTCACCCACCAAAATGGCGTCGGCAATTCCTCTCTTCTTTGCCTCCTGTACCGCTTCCAGCACCGCTTCGTCCTGTGCAACAGAAACAGCCACCTTTTTCATACCACATTCATTCACCTTTGCGATAAGCTCGTCAAAACCTTTCTTCATTTCTTTTCCTCCATTCCATAGCGGTACAAATTCCCGCTTTCATCGTTAAAATAATATCACGGTCTTAGGCAAAAATCAACCTGCAACGCAGATATCCGCGTACTCCGCCTTTGCCGCCTTTAACAGATTGTCCGGCGACAGCTCGATTTGGGAGCCGAGGCGCCCGCCGCTTACAATCATAGTGGGCAACGCTGCCGCGCACTTTGCAATTTTTGTCACATACTGCTTTTTCATGCCGACCGCTGTACAGCCGCCGCGGATATAACCTGTCACGGCATTGATATCTTTTACATGCAGCATTGCCACTGATTTTTCTCCAACTGCTCTCGCCGCTTTCTTCAAATCAAGCTCCGCCGCTATTGGTATCACAAACACAAAATAGGCTTTGGAGCTTCCCTGTGCCACCAGCGTCTTGTACACCTTTTCATGGGGCAGGGAAAGCATATCCGCTATCTGCACCCCGTCAATAAATTCTCCACATTCATAGGTATAATGCGCATAGGGAATTCCCATAGAATCCAAAATCCTCATGGCATTGGTCTTGACTTCTTTACTCTTCGCCATATCAAATCACCTATCCTTCCACTATCCTCTTTGTCAGGCGTACAATCCCGATTCCCACAAGAAAAACAACTGCCGCCAGCAAAAACAGTGTCGCTGCAGTGCTGCCAAAGCCGTCAAATTTTCCTGTCGTTCCCGCAATGAGAAGTGCCGCCACCGTGCCGCACAGAACCGGCTGCAGCACGGTAAAAATGCCGGCAAGAAACGCTGTTCTCCCTCTAAAACGCCTTTTTCTTATATCCTGCAGGGCTTCCAGAACACCCACAATACCGCACAGGACAATGCCGGCGCCTGCCGTCGCTTTTGCGGGATACGCGGTATGTGCTTCCAGCGTTTTCTCTTCCACTATGCCGGAAAATGTAAGCTTTTCAAAATAAAATGTACTGTCGTCGGAAAGCTTGCGGACAAGCTGTCTTCCCGCTTCCTCCCGCAGGGCTTCCTCTCCCGCCTCCTGCCGCACATCCGCAAAAATTTCATTTCCTGCAATGTATCCTTC
>CAMWUP010000141.1 GCA_947177465.1 uncultured Lachnospiraceae bacterium | reverse complement strand
AATTTTAACATCCCGCTCCTTCAATACAAGAATATTGGTACCGTCAAGTCCTTCAGTATATTTGATTTGAATAAAAACACAGGGCTTTTCATATTCCAACAGCACCGTATTCCAATCTGCCATAGATACCGTCGGCGTCGTTATATTTACCTTTTGATTTACCAGCGAATACAAGGTAGTCGCTGATGAACCCATGCTGATATTGGCAACCTCGCCTACAGCATCCTTTTCCACATCTGATAAGAGGCTCTCATCTATTGCCGAAACGGTTTCGCCAGTCGCCGGAGCTGCTGCTTCATCATCAGTACCTGCGCCTTCTGACAAATCCATTCCGTTTAATAAGGCATTTATTTCGTCCTGGGACAACATATCGTTCATGTTTTACTCCCCCTCCCTGATTACCGACATTACTCTGACCGCATAATTATCCTTGCTGGCGCCCGGCAGAGCAGTAAATTTTCTAATATTTCCCACATAGACGGACAATTCGCTGTCCACATGAGAATCCAACCGGATAACGTCCCCGACCTGCAGATTTACAAAATCGTTGACAGAAACCGTACTGTTGCCTAAAATCGCTTTTATTGGTATATCTACCCTGCGAATCAGAGATTCTATATGTTCTTCATAATCTTCATTTTTCATTTCCTGCAGATTTGCATACCAGTATCTCGTATTCAGCTTATCCATAATGTCTTCCAATGTAAAATAGGGAAGACACATATTCATAAAGCCCTGTATATCACCGATTTTAATATCAAGTGTAACCAACGCCACCATATCATTTGGCGAAATAATCTGTGCAAACTGCGGATTGGTCTCAAGCCGCTCCAACATGGGATTGATATCCATTACATTTTTCCATGGTTCCCGCATATGCTGCATACACACGATTAAAATCTTTTCGATGATAATCCGCTCTATTCTGGTGAAATCCCTGCTCTTATCAAGAGTTCCACCCTCACCGCCAAGCATACGGTCAATAATAGCATACCCCAAATTGGGCGATAAATCTACAATAATATTGCCCGGAAGAGGATCTAAAGTGCCGATTCCCATAATAACAGGCGTTGACAGCGCATTGAAAAACTCCGAAAAAGTCATCGCCTCTGAGCTCGACACACCTATCTGTACACTTTTCCGCATGTAAATCGGCAAATTTGTGGCCAGCAGCCTTCCATAATGTTCAAAAATAATTTCAAGGGTTCTGAGATGTTCCTTGGAGAACTTTGCCGGACGGCGGAAGTCGTAGACTCTCGTCTGCTTTTCTTCCTTTTCCTGGATTTGTTCTACATCCAGTTCTCCGGTAGAGAGCGCCGCGAACAGGTTGTCTATTTCACTTTGGGACAACACCTCACTCATCAAGCCCACCTCCTGTTTTCAAGTCATAACTCCGCTGTTGTATGGCGTAATCAGTGTTCTTTACTGCCAACACTTACATCACCTTCACATCGCTGAATACGACTTTATAGATAAAATCGGAGTTGTACAGCCTGCGCAGTCTCGCCAGTATCTCATTTTGGACACCGTTAGTATCATTTTGGAATTCTTCCAGCGTATAGGAAGATACAACCTCCAGAATTTCTCCTTTTAGTATACTCTCATTTTCCGCCATTGTCTCGGAAAATTTCTTGTAATCCTTGTGCTTTTTATCCATCTGAATGGATACTGCTATCTGCACATAATGCTGCTCGCCGTCCTCACCGACTTTCAGCGGAATCGTCATAGCATCTGCAATATTATATGGCGCGCTGTCCTGAATGGACAACTGCGTTTCATCCGCGCCAAGATTCAACTCCAAATCAAGAACCGCCGCGATTCTTCCCACCAACGCCGTAGTGCTCTTCATCGCTCCTGTCACGCTGAACATCATAATCGCTGTCAGAACAATGTTTACCACCAGCAGAGCAAGTATTAAGATTGACATCAAATTCTTTTTCATGACACCTGTCTGTCCTTTCTTTTATTGGTAATTACTTAAATCATGATAGATACGGATTACCACCCTTCGGTTCTTTGCACGCCCCTCCTCGGTGGAATTGTCGGCTACCGGCACATATTCGCCCCTGCCGGCATATTTTATCATCGCCGGATCCAGATTTGTCGTGTCCAGAAAGTAATTGAATACGGACAGCGCCCTCGCGCAGCTTAATTCGCTGTTGTCCGCATACCTGCCTCCGTTAAAAGGCACATTGTCCGTGTGTCCTTCTATTTCAATGACATTTCCTGCGTATCTGTCCAATATGACACCTACCTTGTCTAATACCGGCTCCGCATCCGAGCGAATCTCCGCCCTGCCCGAATCAAAGAGTAACGCGCCCTTTAAGGTCAGTTCCACATACTGTGACGTAAAATCTATATCAATCACGCCATCCAGCTTGTTTTCCACAACGCTCTCCTCGATTTTTTCGGCAAGCTGCTCTGCTTCCGCGAGCTGCTCCGCTTCCATCTGCTTCAACGCCTCCGCAACAGCATCAAATTCTTCAAACTCCTCGCCTTCCTTGTCTGCCGTCTTGCCTGTACTGTTGATATATTCATCCAGTTCATTCAACTGGCTTACGCCGTTGCTGACAAGCATGCCGTCTCCAATGGCAGTTGCGCCGCCGGTAAATATAGAAAACGTCTGTGAAAAAGACTCCGCAATTGCTTTCAGTTTGTCGGCATCTATCGTCGACATGGAAAAAAGAAGCACATAAAAGCACAAGAGCAGATTCATCAAATCGCCGAAGGTAGCCATCCATGCCGGAGAACCAGGTGGCGGTGTCTCTTCTTTACGCTTAGCCATCTGCCTCACCTCCGTCATCGCCTGAACTTGCACGCTCATTAGGAGCCATGAAGGATTTCAGTTTTTCTTCGATAACACGGGGGTTTTCACCCGCCTGTATGGAGAGAAGACCTTCTATCTCAATTTCCTTCTGCATCATCTCCATATCATTCTGCGCCTTCAGCTTATTGGAAATCGGCGCGCAAATCCAGTTTGCAAGCAGAGAACCATACAGCGTGGTAATCAACGCAGTCGCCATATTGGGGCCGATGGAAGACGCATCCTCCATGTTATTTAACATATTAACAAGACCTACCAAAGTACCAATCATACCCCAGGCAGGTCCCATGGAACCTACGTTTTCCCAGAATCCGATTCTTGCTTTGTGTCTGCTGTCCATGCTGACAAGCTCTGTCTCCATGATGGCGCGCACCAGCTCAGGGTCTGTACCATCTACAATAAGAAGAATTCCTTTTTTGAGGAATTCATCATCCAGTTCTCCCGCTGCCTCCTCCAAGGAAAGCAAACCTTCCTTTCGCGCTACATTGGACAGATTTATAATGTTGTTTATCATCTCTGCCGTATTATTCTTCGGCACCTTGAGACTCAATGTGAAACTCTTGAGACCGCTTATAAAGGTCTGCAGGGTGTTGGCTGCCAAAACTGCCGAAAAAGCGCCTCCGAAGGTAATTGCCACGGAGGGTATATCGACGTAACTTGGCAAAGCTCCCAAACCACCACTGGTAGCAACACCCAGAATAACCATACCAAAACATATAACCAATCCTAATATTGTTGCAATATCCACGAAACTTCACCTGCCATTCATTCTGTTTCATTTGTATGAATAATTGAAAAATTCACACCACTACACAGAAATATCCTTTCTGTATAATTCTACTAGATTTTTCACCGTTTGTCTACTTTCTTTTACAATAATTTTTTTGCCGGTGGTAAGAGTCATGACTGTATCCGGCGTTTCTTCTACCATTTCTATTAAATCGGGATTGATTAAAATTTTCTGCCCGTTCATTTTCGTGATTTCTATCATATACTGGATACTCCTCCCACATGCTTTCTTCTACTACGCACAACGCGGCAAAGGGGAAGTCAAGCCTTCCCCTTTGCCACTATTTATTTTGTTTCTATTATCTCTTCAGATTGGTCAATTCTTCCAACAGCGTATCCGAAACTGTAATGATTCGGCTGTTTGCCTGGAAACCTCTCTGCGTGGTAATCATTTCCGTAAACTCTGCAGACAAGTCCACATTACTCATTTCCAGCTGTCCTGTCGTCATCTTACCGCCGCTGGCTGTGATATCCTTACCAATGCCATCAAACTCACCGGAGTTTAAGGTTGCGGAGTACAGGTTATCACCCGCTCTCTCAAGACCGGAAGCATTTGCAAATTCTGCAACGGCAATCTGTCCTAACAGTCTCGTCATACCATTGTCATATGCCGCGTAAATCATGCCGTTCTGCTGAATGGAAACGCCGCTCATGTCGCCCAGCTTACGCCCCATTCCGAGCCCCTTCAGGTCACCCGGCGTAGCGCCCACCGTACAGGTACCGTTGTTATCAAACATGGAGCTTGTTGAAAAGTCAATCACGATATCGGAGAAATTGCCGCCGATTCCGGAAAGTCCCAGCGTAACCGTCTGATTGGTGGCAACACCGTTTACGCCGATAAAATGTCCCTTCTCGCCGGTCTGGTTGCCGTCGTTGTACACCAGCATGGCACCGTCAAAATTACGTCCCGTTGTGTCGAAAGAGTCCAAGCCCCAGTTTTCGGGACCATCCAAAAAGGCTGCAGCCGGCGTCGTAAAGCAGGGATTCCCACCACTCTGCTGATTGAAAAGCAGCTGCTTTACAGAATACGTGCCATCCGTAAAGGTCGTCGTCGTATCAGCGGGGTCATGCTTTAAATCAACCGTCAGATTCATAAAATCATCCAGTTTGCCCTCATAACCATATGCCTTTGCCAGCTCTTCCAGCGCCTTTGTCGTATCCTCATCCGTCTTAAATACCGGATTATCCAGAGTCGAACCTGCTTCAAATAAGGTAGAAAGGTCGCACACTGCCTGACCGCTCGCCGTTTCCAGTACATTGGCATTCCATCTGTATGCTGTATTGTCAAGCGTTGCCGTATTATTTATCTTCTGGTTGGTTGCAGAACCGAAGGTTGCGCCTGAGATGTCAATTTCATTGCCCGCCGAATCCAGAATCTTATCCAGTTCAATGCTGTATTCATTTGTCAGAGAAGACTGCTTGATTACCAGCTTTGCAGTGTAATCATAACCCAGCGCATCGTAGAAATTTAAGTTGATTGCTTTGCCGGAGCTGCTGGTTACATCGGTATCGAACTTATCGATAATACCGCCCACATACGCCTGACTGGTTGCCTCAGGCGGATAGGTCATATTCGCCTGGCTCATAATACGAAGCGCGGATACCGTATCCTGCTTGATATTCATAGTTTCCGGGTCTACCTGCCAGCCCATAACATTGTAACCGTTGCTGGTCATGGCAAGGTTTCCTGCTGCATCCACGTAGAAGGAACCGTCTCTGGTAAAGAAATTGTTATTGCCGTCATTTACAACAAAGAAAGAGCTTCCGCTAATCATAATATCAAACGGATTACCCGTAGACTGTGCCGCGCCCTGTCCGGTGATATTCACACTGATGGCGCCGCCCATTACACCGAGACCAATCTGTCTCGCGTTGACACCACCCGTGCCGGTCGCAGCATTGGGTCCGGACGCCTTCTGCGTTGTCTGGCTGATAAGCTCGCTGAACACCATCGAGCTTGATTTGTAAGCCGTCGTGTTTACGTTTGCAATATTGTTACCAATAACGTCCATTCTGGTCTGATGCGTCTTCAAACCTGACACACCAGAAAAAAGTGATCTCATCATAGTAAAAAATGACCTCCTATTCTTCAGACGAAGCGCCTGTTTCCCTCTGTCAGTCAGGAAACCGCTGCCCCCAAAGGTCCGGCTACATAATAACCGCTCCGTCTATGTTTGTAAAAATACTGTCCTGTGTATCCGCGCTGTCCATTGCCGTTACCACCGTTTTGTTGGGGATATTTACAATGAACGCCAGGCCATCCACAATTACCAGCGAATCCTGTATGCCTTTTTCTCCCCCGTGCTTTGCTCCTTCATGCAGACGTTCCAGCTGCCCGTT
>CAMWUP010000140.1 GCA_947177465.1 uncultured Lachnospiraceae bacterium | reverse complement strand
AAAATTGTTTCTATGCTGTTGGTTGTAAGTATGCTTATCATGTTGGCGGGCTGCGGTTCAAAGGGGGAGGGCGGCAAAACTGCGGGAACGCCGAATGTGGAAAGCGGGAATGGGGAAAAGGGCAGATATGTGGAAACGGAAATTGCTTTTCCGAATGATTTGAAAAAGGAGGATATCTTTCAGATAGGGAAAAAGGAAGGAGATATGTGCCTCTATGCGATGGAGGAAAAAGAGGGCGGAACGGGAATAGCCTGTTACCGCTATAAAGACGGCAGTTTCGTGAAGGATATGCCGGCATGGATGGATAGTCTGGTTATGGAGGAGAATGTCTATAAGGCGAAGGTTCTGGAAGATATCGGAGGAAAATCTTATTTTCTTGCCATAATGCTGGAGGAGGAAGGTGTACGGGCGCATTTATACCGCACGAATGACGGTGCGACATTAGAAGAGATTACACCGCAGGACTGGCTGGAGGAGGATCCTGAATGGAAATTTTTTGAAACGCCGCAGGATATTGCAGTTTTGGAGAATGGAAGCTTTGCTGCAAACTTTATCAGCGATCTTAAGGTCTATGACGACAACGGGAAGCTTGTCAGGACAATGCCTCTGACAAGTCATGGGACAAATGTTTATGCAGATAAGAACTTCTTTTATCTGGAAAAACAAAATGATATGTCGGAATTTAAAGGAATTGCTGCTTTTGCATCCGATAAGGATGGTGTGGAAAAAGAAATTGCCTGCACGGAAGACGTCGGAAGCGACAATCGGCTGGATATTCTGTCGGATGGTTCTTTTATTGTATACGCAAAGGGTGGATTTTTTAAGTGCAGTACAGAAGGAGAATGGAGCAGTCTTGTGGAGGGCAGCTATACCTCGCTTGCATTG
This sequence comes from uncultured Lachnospiraceae bacterium, assembly GCA_947177465.1. Classification (GTDB taxonomy): domain Bacteria; phylum Bacillota; class Clostridia; order Lachnospirales; family Lachnospiraceae; genus Acetatifactor. The sequence goes on along the minus strand of CAMWUP010000140.1, from coordinate 5,078 downwards.
GGAAATATGTGGTGCAGCGGTATGACAGCATTGGATTCCGGTGTGTTTTATGCACTTTTGGAGGGAGAGGCAGGATTGTCACTGATGGAATACAGCTATAATCCCGATATGCCGATTAAGCCTGATACTGTTCTGACAATCTATTCTGTCTATGACAATGCAACTTTAAAACAGGCGGCTGTTATGTATACTAAGCTCCATCCGGAGGTACTGGTAAAGGTGGAGACGGGGATTCCCAATGATGAGGTGGAGACGGCTGATTTAAATACCATACTGCAGAATCTCAATGCCAGACTTTTGGCAGGACAGGGCACGGACCTTATGGTACTGGACGGATTAAATGTAAATTCCTTTATAGAAAAGGGTATGCTGGCTGATATCAGCGATATTGTGACACCTATGTCGGAAAGCGGAGAGATATTGAAAAATATTGCGGACGGCTATACACAGGAGGACGGCGCCGTTTATATGATACCTTTGCGGTATTCTATGAGGCTGCTTCTCAGCGGAAAAATCGATACAAAGGAAGCGGGGAGCGTGAAAGGTCTGGCAGCAGCATTGGGACAGCAGGAGCTTACGCTGGGACCGATAACGGTTTCGGATTTTGTAGATATTTATATGCCCTATATGGTATCGGACATTGTAAAGGATAAGGAACTGGACAAGGAAGCGCTTGCAGAATGTTTGGAAGCATTGAAAACCATAGCGGGAGGATATACCATCGTCAACAATTACACAGACAGTACCCAAAACTATCAGACATGGGATTTACCGCTTGACGCTTCCGCCGTATTTAGTGATGTGCCGGGCTTCTTAAGCGCAATGCTGCCGATTTCCATTGTCAATGAGATAAAGGGAAACTTTAACAGCTTTGAGAATGCCTATAATCCGATTGGAGAAATCGGAATCAACAAGGAAACGCCTTATCTGGAGCAGGCAAAGGATTTTCTGCGATATGCGCTTTCGGTGCAGGTGCAGGAGGGGGATTTCTATGACGGCTTTCCGATGAATGTGGAAGCGCTTGGTAATCTGGCAGAAAAGGACAGAAGCGATTATGAGGTATATACCATGATAGAACTGCCGGGCGGCGAGTTTAAGGATTTTATCGTTGGAGGGCTGAATAAAGAAGACAGCGACAAGCTGACAGAGCTGTGCAGGGGCTTAAATAAGAAGGTGGTAGATGATGAGCAGATTAATTTGGTAATATGCGATGTGCTCCCGTCGTATCTTGATGGCAGCAGCTCACTGGAAGATACCATTGGTAAAATAGAGAGAGGGCTTAATATGTATTTGGCGGAATAGGCAAAGTGTTTGCATTTTCCGGATTATTGTGATACACTTTCTCAGTAATCCGGTTTTGCTTTGACCGGTAGATAAAGTGAATACAGGCGGCTGCAGGTGTCGGACAGGCATGATTTTGTCACGGGTCCGGTGAAAAGGGAAGCAGGTGAGAGGCCTGCACGATCTCGTCGCTGTAATAAGGGAGTCGTATTCCGATTTGCGCCACTGGGCATTTGCCTGGGAAGGCGGAATATGGCAATGAGCTTAAAGTCAGAAGACCTGCCTGCAGAACCGGTACAAAAATGACCACGAGGAATTGGCATTGTACGCACCTTTACGGTATTGAAATTATTTTCGATGCTGTAATCGTGATGCAGAAAATTCTCCAATCCCTGCCGTGAATGCGGCAGGGATTTCCTTGTCGTGAATGCGGCAGGGATTTCCTTATCGTGGTACACGATAGGGATTTTTGTGTATACCTGTATTTGCAAATATGCTTAGGAGGAGAGAAAAATGGCAGAAAATCAAGAAAAAAAGCAATCAAACAAAAAGGTGCTTATCGGTGCGGCTGCACTGATAGCGGTAGCGGCGGTATTGGCAGTGGTGTTCTTCGTATTTCGTGAGAAGCCTGTGCAGGGGCATAAGAGCATTACGATTGAGGTCATCGACAATACGCAGAGCAGTACGGTCTACGAGGTGCATACGGATGCGGAGTACTTAAGACAGGCAATGGAAGAAGCCAAAGGACTGGAATTTTCCGGTACGGAAAGTGAGTATGGTCTTATGGTGGAAACCGTAAACGGTGTTACGCCGGACTACAGTGTGGATGGCGCTTACTGGAGCTTTTATGTGAATGGAGCTTACTGCAATTACGGTGTAGATTCCCAGCCGGTAGAGGACGGGGATGCATTTGTGATTAAGTATGAGGTGTATATTGCAGAGTAGGGAGTAATTATGGACAAAAGACAGGGCAGGCTCAAAATAAGCATACAGGATATTGCGTTGATTGGCATGATGACTGCGATTATCGAGGTCAGCAAGCTTGCCTTGTCTTTTTTGCCAAATGTGGAGCTGGTTACATTTTGGATTATTATGTTCACTCTGTTTCTCGGACCCAAAACCATTTATGCCATACTTGCGTTTATTTTAATTGAAATATCTCTTTATGGCATTCATACGTGGGTCATTATGTATTTGTATATGTGGCCTTTTTTGTCTTTGGTGGTTTATCTGTGCCGGAAAAATGACTCTGTGTGGTTTTACAGTATCCTCTCCGGATTTTTCGGGCTGTCTTTCGGTGCATTCTGCGCGCTTCCTTATGTGGTAATCGGAGCGGTAGACGGCGGTATTCGAAGCGGGCTTATTATGGCGTTTAACTGGTGGGTTGCCGGAATTCCTTATGATATCATACACGGCATTGCCAATACCGCCTTAATGCTTACACTGTACCATCCCGTCAGAATGTTGTTTCGCAGACTTATTCCTCTTCATCGTTCCACTTAGAGCAGGACAGGGAGAAGATAAATTCTGTTCCTACGCCTTCTGTACTGATGACATTGATATGCTCTTCGTGGGAGGTAATAATTTCCCTTACAATGGAAAGTCCGAGACCGGTTCCCTTTTTGTCCTTACCGCGGGAGGAGTCGGACTTATAGAAACGTTCCCATATAAATTTTAAGTCGTCTTTCGGAATACCGATGCCGCTGTCCTTCACAGAAACAAAAAGCTTGTGTTTTTTTTCGGAGGTTTCGATGCGGATAACGGAATCATGATGACTGAATTTGATGGCGTTATCTAAAAGGTTGTAGAGCACCTGCTGGATTTTGCCCATATCGGCATTGACATACATCACGTCGCTGGTCAGGATAAGCTCAATTGCAATCTTCTTTTTGCGGCAGGTACCCTCAAAAGAGGCAGCCGTATTCCGGATTACCTTATTGATATCAAAATCTGTTTTGTCTAAAAGTACGCCCTTTGTATTTAGGTTGTTGAGGGTCAGCAGGCTGTTTGTCAGCTTGGTCAGTCTTTCCGTCTCGTTCAGCACAATCTGCAGATATTTGGCATACAAATCGGGAGGTACGGTGCCGTCCAGCATGGCTTCCAGATAGCCCCGGATTGAGGTAAGGGGGGAGCGGAAGTCGTGAGAAATATTGGCGACAAATTTTTTCTGATTATCCTCTGTACGTGCAATTTCACTCGCCATATAGTTTAAGCAGGCGGCGAGATAGCCGATTTCATCGTCGCTTTCCACCTGAAATTCATAGTGCATGTTGCCGGATGCATACTGCTCCGTGGCGTAAGTAATCTTGCGAAGCGGTACATAGACAATTTCCGTGAAAAAAATCAAAATAATCAGCGAAAGCAAAAACAGGATGCACAAGGTGATATAGGAAATACTTAACAGGCTGTTGCAGGACTTTTCGATTCCTGTCATGGCAGTGTGGACCACCAGGTATCCTTTTACCTTGTATTCTGAAGTGATAGGTACAATAATGTTGAGCATATCGCCGTCATAGCTGTCAAAAAAAGTTCCTACATTGTAATAAGAACCTGCGGTTATGGTAGGGTCGAAGTTTTCAATAATGACAACGTCTTCCACATTAAGGGGTGCATCCGTGCTCAGAATCATACGTCCGGAGGGATTGATGATGCCGATGACAGCGTCCAGATAGACGGAAAAAATATCGAGCTGCATTTTTACCGCTTCCAGGGAAGTATCGTTCGTGTAGAGACCGGAGACATAATTGTCCGCAATCAGTGTCGCTTCGGAATAGAGTGCGTTTGCTTTTTCGCGGGTAAGCTGCTCCATTGTCATGCTGGGTACAAAGGTGGTTATGATAATGAAACCGAAGATGCCAAAAATAACGTAAGCCAGTACAAACTTCAGATAAAGGGTCTTTTTCATGACAAGTTTCCTTTGACTTCGAATTTATAGCCAATACCCCAGATTGTGGAAATTTTCCATGCCTGATGGTCCTTTATCTTTTCGCGTAGACGCTTGATATGCACATCGACGGTACGTGTATCCCCGATATATTCATATCCCCAGATCTGGTCGAGAAGCTGTTCTCTGGTAAAAACGTGGTTGGGTGAGGACGCCATAAAGTAGAGAAGCTCCAGTTCCTTTGGAGGCATCTCCACCGTATTTCCCATATAAATGACGGAGTAGTTGGTCTGATTGATAATTAAATCAGGATATTCCACCCGTTTGTCCGTCACAGGCTCCGCTGCAGGCGCAGCCGGTTTGTAGCGGCGCAGTACTGCCTTTACCCTTGCCACCAGCTCCTTGGAGTCAAACGGTTTTTCCATAAAATCATCTGCCCCAAGCTCGAGTCCGAGCACCTTGTCAAAGATTTCACCTTTGGCAGACAGGATAATAATAGGGGTCTGTCTGGCGGCGCGAACCTCTCTGCAGACCTGATAACCGTCGATGCCGGGCAGCATCAAATCAAGCAGAATCAGATTCGGCTCAAAAGAATCGACGGCGGCCAGCGCAGCCTCGCCGTCTCCTACAATCATAGTCTCAAAACATTCTTTGTTTAGGTAGAGAGAAATCAGTTCCGCTATATTTTCGTCATCATCGACAATAAGTATTTTTTGCTTATTTACCATATTTCCTCTTGTTCCGCCGCGCAAGCGGCATCTTAAGTCCACTATTTAAAGGTTACGATTGTGACGCCTGCGTCGCCTTCTCCGAACTCACCCAGCCGAAATTCCTTTACATATTTCAAACGCTTTAAATGGGTATGCACGGCGTTTCTCAAAGCGCCAGTTCCCTTGCCGTGTACTACGCGGAC
>CAMWUP010000139.1 GCA_947177465.1 uncultured Lachnospiraceae bacterium | reverse complement strand
CCCGTTATGTGCTCTGTGACCATGACAAATTTAATCAGGTGAGCACGGTGTCCTTCGCAGCCTTTGGAGATGCCTTCATGATAACGGATAAGGCGGAAGGAGCGGAGTTTAAGACTGCCGAAAATATAACGGTGGTCAAAGAATGAGAATGATTTGGTGCAAAGCAATAAAAAAAGCAGAAACAGGCATACTTTGAAGAGAGTGTGTCTGTTTTTTTGCGCGAAGGGAAGTTGGGTTTTGCAGAGAGGGACGTCGGCTCGCCAAGCGCCGACGCTTCTTAACGGGCGCTGTAGGAATAGCTTGGCGAGCCGACTGTTACCTGCTGAAAACGCAGCAGCTTCCGCCGCAAAAGAGGGAGTGTCGTATAATTGTCTGGTGCAAGAGTACATTTTGCCGCATTTCAGCCGGTAGCGGAGGGATATGTCCGAGCAGACCGTATAAAAACGTCGGCACTTAGGCGCTGTTCTTTAGCGCCTTATGTACCGCTGCGTTTTTATCCGAGCGGGAGCGCGTCTGCACGGACATATCCCTCCACTACCGGCGTCCCTCGCCGCAAAACTATACCCCTGCGCATGACTGAGTTTGAACGACTTTTGTTGAATTTGCACAAATTTGCCATCAAAAGAATGTGCATTAGGCGGATTGCAAAGGAATAAATTTGATTATATAATAGCATTACAAAATCAAAATCGGTCACAAACATTCACAATCAATCAACAAGGAGGTGAACCAAATGATATACACCATTACCTTTAATCCGGCGCTTGACTATATTGTATCGGTAAATGATTTTAAGATGGGGCTTACAAACCGTACAGACGAGGAAACGCTTCTGCCGGGTGGGAAAGGAATCAATGTTTCCATCGTACTGAAAAATCTGGGCGTGGAAAACACGGCGCTGGGATTTATGGCGGGCTTTACCGGAAAGGAAATCAGCAGAAGACTGGAGGAAATCGGGTGCCGCACGGAGTTTATAGAGATAGAGAACGGATTTTCCCGTATTAATGTAAAGCTGAAAAATGTGGATGGTATGGAAATTAATGGAAAGGGTCCTGCTATTGATAAGGATAGCCTGCAGAAACTTCTTAACAGACTGGATACGCTGAAGGAAGGGGATATTCTGGTTTTGGCGGGCAGTATACCGTCGTCCCTGCCGGATTCCATCTATCAGGAGATTTGTGAAAGGCTTTCAGGAAGGGGAATTATCATAGCGGTGGACGCGACGAGAGAGCTGCTTATGAATGTACTGCCATTTGCGCCTTTTCTTATAAAGCCCAATAATCATGAGCTTGGAGAGATTTTTGGCGTAACCTTAAGGACAGCCGAAGAGGTTATTCCCTATGCAGAGAAGCTGCGTGAAATGGGAGCATCAAATGTGCTGGTGTCTATGGCAGGCGAGGGCGCGGTGCTGGCGGCATCTGACGGAAAGGTCTACCAAAGAGAAGCGCCAAAGGGCAGACTGGTAAATGCCGTAGGTGCAGGAGATTCCATGGTAGCAGGCTTCCTTGCCGGATGGTTGAAGACGGGAAGTTGTGAGGAGGCATTTAAAATGGGAGTTGCAACAGGCAGTGCAAGCGCATTTTCAGAGCTTTTGGCAACCAGAGAGGATGTAGAAAAGCTGCTTGGGCAGATGTAGCAAAACGGTGCGTGTACGCGAAAGCACGCAGATGGGAGCAAGTTATGAAGATTACAGATTTATTGAAAAAAGAAAGCATCGAATTAAATGCAGCGCCGACAGGAAAGAGCGAAGCGCTTAAGCTGGCGGTCTCCCTGATGGAAAAGAGCGGAAATATCAAGGACAGGGAGAGCTATGAAAAGCAGGTATTTGCAAGGGAAGAGGAAGGGACGACGGGTATCGGCGAAGGCATCGCGATACCTCATGGAAAGTGCGAGGCAGTTACGGCCCCGGGGCTTGCTGCCATGGTGATTCCAAACGGTGTGGATTTTGATTCCCTTGATGGGGAGCCGGTCAATCTGCTGTTTCTGATTGCAGCGCCAAATACAAAGGATAATGTACATCTGGATGTGTTGAGCAGGCTGTCCGTGCTCTTGATGGATGAGAAATTTGCAGACAATTTAAAGCATGCTAAGACAGCGGAAGAATTCCTGGAAATCATTGACAATGTCGAAGCAAAGCGCATAGAGGAGGAAGCAGAAAAAGAGGCGCAGAATAAAACGGACAGCACAGAGGCAGGTGCGGATAGCACGGCAGCATCCGCAGAGGGCGGGAAGGTCTCGCCTGTATGCAGAATCCTTGCAGTAACCGCATGTCCCACAGGTATTGCCCATACCTATATGGCAGCGGAAAGTCTGGAAAAAGCGGCAAAAGCGAAGAACTGCTTTGTCAAAGTAGAAACCAGAGGCTCTGCAGGCGCAAAGAATGTTGTGACGGCAAAGGAAATTGCAGAAGCGGACTGCATTATTGTGGCAGCGGACACCAAGGTTCCCATGGACCGTTTTGCAGGAAAAAAGGTCATTGTGTGTCAGGTATCTGACGGTATCGGAAAGGCGGATAAGCTGATAGAGAGAGCGATAAGCGGAGACGCTCCTATATATAAAGAGGGGCAGGAGACAGCATCAGAAGGTGCAGTTTCCAATGATAAGAGCGGTATCGGACATCAGATATACATGCATCTGATGAACGGCGTGTCCCATATGCTTCCCTTTGTTGTAGGCGGCGGTATCCTGATTGCCATTGCATTTCTCTTAGACTCCATGGGTGTGGATATGGCAAGTCTTTCTCCTGAGGAAAGGGGCAATTTTGGCACCATTACACCGGCAGCGGCAGCTTTTAAAAATATAGGCGGTGTGGCATTTGGTTTCATGCTTCCGATTCTGGCAGGTTATATTGCCATGAGCATTGCGGACCGCCCCGGTCTTGCGGTAGGCTTCATCGGCGGAGCCATTGCTGCAAACGGAAAGTCAGGCTTCTTAGGCGCGTTGGCGGCCGGCTTTATTGCAGGTTATCTGGTACTGCTTTTGAAAAAGCTTTTTGAAAAGCTTCCAAAAGCGATTGAGAAATTGTCACCGGTGCTTTTATTCCCATTCTTTGGTATCCTGTTTATGGGTCTGATTATGACTTTTTTGGTAGAGCCTCCTATTGGGGCGCTTAACACAGCATTAAATTCAGCGCTTGCCGGTATGGGAAACACCAGCAAACTGGTTCTGGGTGCGGTGCTCGCAGGCATGATGGCAATTGATATGGGCGGTCCCTTCAACAAAGCGGCATATGTATTTGGTACGGCATCTATTATTGAAGGAAACTATGCGGTAATGGCAGCAGTTATGATAGGCGGTATGGTGCCTCCCTGTGCGATTGCACTCGCAACCCTGCTATTTAAAAATAAATTTACCAAGCAGGAAAGAGAATCCGGACCGACTAACTTTATTATGGGTCTTGCCTTTATTACCGAGGGTGCGATACCCTTTGCAGCATCCGACCCGCTGCGCGTAATTCCCTCCTGTATGATAGGCTCTGCAGTGGCAGGCGCGCTGTCTATGGCGTTTGGCTGTACCCTGATGGCGCCTCATGGCGGAATCTTCGTATTTCCGGTGGTAGAGCATGCGCTTATGTACCTTGTGGCTTTGGTTGTTGGCACTGCAGTCAGTGCACTGCTTTTAGGAATATTGAAAAAGAAAACGGCATAGCAACATGATTAAAATATTTAAATAGAAGAAAGGAAAAAATCATGAAAGAATTAAAATATACCATTACAGACCCCGAAGGAATCCACGCAAGACCGGCAGGAGAATTAATCAAGCTTCTCAAGGAATTTGAGTCGGCAATTACCATCGCAAAGGACGGAAAGAGTGCAGATGCCAAGAGAATTTTTGGTGTGATGGGACTGGCGGTAAAGCAGGGGCAGGAAATTACCATGACGGCACAAGGCGCTGATGAAGAAATTGCGATTCAGAAGATAGAGGCATTTTTAAAAGAAAATCTGTAAGTAGTTTATCTGCGGCTTCGGAAATATTGCTCTTTTCTGAAGCCGCAAAAGACAGGGTATAAAATGGGGCATAGAAAAGAGAAGGGAGCGGACGACATGCTGACATTTCAGGGAAAAAGTGTAATAAACGGAGTTGCTATCGGAAAGCTGTTTGTATATAAAAAGGGCGAGCAGCAGGTAAAGCGTGCGAGGGTAGAGGATACAGAGTCAGAGCTTGCACGTTTCAGAAGAGCGCAGCAGGAAGCAATAAAGCAGCTTCAGGATTTGTATGAGACTTCCGTGAAGTCCATCGGGGAGGCGAGTGCGGCAATTTTTGAAATTCACCAGATGATGCTGCAGGACGATGGATTTGTGGAGGCGATTGAAAATATTATCCGCACACAGTCTGTCAATGCGGAGTATGCCGTTGCTGCCACCTCTGACAACTTCTATAAGATGTTTTCTGATATGGAAGATGATTATATGCGTGAGCGTGCTGCGGATGTAAAGGATATTTCCGAGAGGCTGCTGACAGCTTTAAGTGGCAGAAGTGCAGGGATGGAAAAGCTTTCAGAGCCTGTGATTATCGTGGCGGACGACCTTGCGCCCAGTGAAACCGTGCAGCTTGACAAAGATAAAGTGCTGGCTTTTGTGACGGTACACGGCTCTCTTAATTCCCATACCGCCATTTTAGCCAAAACAATGAATATTCCCGCGCTTATCGGCACGCCCATTCCTCTTGACGATACCGTGGATGGAAAACCGGCAATTATAGACGGCGCAAAAGGTATACTCTATGTGGAACCGGAGGAGAAAATTCTTGCACAGATGCAGGAGCGCAAAAGAGCGGAAGAGGAACAAAAGGAGCTTTTGCTCACACTTCGGGGAAAAGAAAACATTACCTTGGACGGCAGGAGAATCAAGCTGTATGCCAATATTGGAAACAGCAAGGATTTGGCGATGGTGCTTCAGAACGATGCCGGTGGAATTGGTCTTTTCAGAAGTGAATTTTTGTATCTGGAGAAAGAGGACTATCCCACAGAGGAAGAACAATTTTCCGTTTATAAAACCGTTGCGGAAACCATGGCGGGCAAAAAGGTGATTATCCGCACACTGGATATAGGAGCAGATAAGCAGGCGGACTATTTTAAGCTTGCGCACGAGGAGAATCCTGCCATGGGACTTCGCGCCATTCGTATCTGCCTGACAAGACCGGAGGTTTTTAAAACACAGCTCCGCGCACTTTTCCGTGCCAGTGCATACGGGAACATAGCCATTATGTACCCTATGATTATTTCTGTGGATGAGGTACGGCGAATCAAGGAAATGGTTGCCGAGGTTAAAAAAGAACTGGAAGAGCAGCACATCGAGTACGGTGAGGTGGAGCAGGGCATTATGATTGAAACACCGGCAGCTGTAATGATGAGCGACGAGCTTGCAAAGGAGGTCGATTTCTTCAGCATTGGAACCAACGATTTGACGCAGTACACGCTGGCAATCGACAGACAGAATCCGGAATTGGATGCATTTTACGATGCTCATCATCCGGCAATTCTCCGCATGATAAAAACGGTAGTGGACAATGCTCACAAAGCGGGAATCTGGGCAGGCATCTGCGGCGAACTGGGAGCGGATACATCCTTGACGCAGGATTTTTTGAAAATGGGAGTAGATGAGCTTTCTGTATCGCCGGGGCGTATTCTTCCTATTCGAAAAATTGTACTGGAAACAAATGTAAATGCGCTTTAGGCGACTGTAAAAAATACCCTTTTTCGGCAAAAAACACAGATTTTGCAGGGAAAGGGTATTATCGTGCAAAATTTCTGTTGTTTTCACTATAATCGTGCAAAATTTTCCGTAGAGAGAAATATCTCTGTCCGGTATACTGTAAATGACGCATTTGCAATTTTAAAATAAGATAAGTTGCAAATCCGTACATATTATGAACGGAGGGAAAATGATTGAAAGCAAGAGATGTATACTTGAAAACCATGAAGTTTGTCTGGCTGAAGCTGGCGCTGGGAGGAGCCGTATTCCTGTTTTCGGCGCTGA
>CAMWUP010000138.1 GCA_947177465.1 uncultured Lachnospiraceae bacterium | reverse complement strand
TGGTAATACTCTTAAAAATCTGGAACGAGTTGGCGCCGTCTATTTTAGCGCTTTCCATCAAATCGTTGGGAATGTTCATCAACACACCCGTTGCAATCAGCATCTGATAAGGCACACCAACCCAAATGTTAATCATGATAATCATAAAATGTGCCCAGCCCGGGGCGCTCAAAAACGGGATATAACCCAAACCTTCCTTCACCAGTCCGATTTTCGTCAGAAAATCCGTCAAACCAATCTGACTGCATATGGTATTTACAATACCGGTGTTGGCAAAGAAATACCGAACCAAAAGCAGCGATACAAACTGCGGAACAGCTATGGTAACGACAAACATAGTTCTCCACATCTTCTGTGCCTTCGTCTTGGGATTGTTGATAAACTTTGCCATTAAAATACCGCCAAAATAAGTGGTAAAAGTCGCAAAAACCGCCCATACAAAAGTCCAGATAATTACCTTTCCAAAGGAATACCCAAAGGTAATCGTGGTACTGGTTGTAAACAAATTCTTAAAGTTGTTCAGCCCTGTCCACGTAAACAACGCTGCCGGCGGCATATGATTCTGGTCATAATTGGTAAATGCCACGGCAATCATAATAATCAACGGCACAATCGTAAATACTACAACTCCCAAAACCGGCAGCGCCAGAATCGTAATATGAAACCGCTCATTGACAAGTGAACGCAAATCCTTTTTGAAGGTATTGATAACAAGTCCCTGCTCTTTTCTTTTTTGCAGTTTACGCACATAAATCATATTTGCTATGTAAATGCATAGGAATGCAGCTATCAATATGATAGTAATAACGCCGAACAGCAGTATCATAAAGGAATGGTCATAGTCATTGACTTCATTTTTCATTGTCGCAAAGCTGAAAGTACTCTCATACTGCACGGTGCCCAGCGTACCAAATTTTGACAGATAAGGCGCTCCGATAAGCACCATATACAGTAGGAATACCGCCTCTACTACTGTCATTAAGACAGCCTTTACCACCTGTCCGGCGCCCAGATAACCCGCACCCATAATAATTAAAGAAAGCTTTACCCACAGGTTTCCCTTTGCCACGCTTTCTCCAAAATCTTTAAAAATATTTCCTATCTTTTTTACTACACTCTTCATCTCTTCAACTCCTCCCAGAGTGATAGCCTTCCCTGTTTAAATATAGCTCACACCCACTGCGAGTGTGAGCTATATTTGATTCCGCCCAAAATTCTCTGCTTACTATTCTGCTACCGGCTGTGTAATACCGTCTACCATATTGTCAAGTAATGTCTGCAAGCTTGTTCCATCTGCATTGCCGCCGGCAAGAATTGCGCCAAAGGTTTCGGTCGGCGACCAGAAGTTACCGCTTTCACATCCATCCAGAATTGCATACTGTGACTGTAATGCCAACGCTGCGATTGCCGGATTTGCCTGTACAGCTTCGGAATTTGCTGCTGCAACATTTGCAGGTCCTGCTTCTCTCAGTTCAAAACGCTCAATCTGCTGTGCTTCATCTGTAAAATATTCTGCCAAAAGCATAGCCCAGCCCGGATTTGCCGTATATGCGTTGACACCAAACATCTTATAGCCTGCAACGGAAGCCATCTGAATCTGATTGCCTGCACAAGTATAGGTCGGCAGATTGGTTGCTGCATAGTTTTCTCCCCATGCTTCTGCTGCTGCTTTTGCATTCCACGTACCGTTCACACCTGCAATAATGGTACCTTCTGTAATGCCGGTTACAAACTCTGCATCGGTCAGACTTACAAAACCGGGATTTTTTGCGATGTCAAGCATAGCCTGCGCCACATCGACACCGGAAATACCGTCTGCAGAGATACCATTCCAATTGCAGTTATTGGAACCGTCATCATTGAGAGTCAGTTCAAAGCCAGCGCCAATAAAGAAGGACAAATTATACCATCCGGAATCATACTGCATGGTAATCTGCTTTCCGTTGTCTGCTGCTATCTGCATCATAGTATCCAAAGTCTTTACATCGTCTTCTGTAAAGTACTCTTTGTTATAAAACATGAAGTAACCATTGTCTGCAGTTGCCGGATATGCATATAAGGTTCCGTTTACAGTAGCAGCTTGTGCCGCACCGGAATCAGCTCCGCCCACGCGCGCTATTACTTCATCTGTATGGATTGCAACAGACTGCAGGGCGCCTGCTCTTACCAAATCCTGTAGCTGGTCACCGGCAAAGGAATATACATCTGCCGCTGCCTCAGGGTCTGTTAAAACCGTATCCTTAGCCGTGGATTCCGACTGTACACCAACAGAAAAATTAAAAGTAACCTCCGGATACTGTGCTGCAAATGCATCACACCAGTTCTTCACCATATCCTGATCTTCTTCGGCAGCCCATACAGATAATGTCACCGGACCCTCCGTAGCAGCAATCAGTGCATCTACGGGATCGGTTGCTGTACTTCCGCCAGCATTTTCTTCTGTGTTTCCACCAGCATTTTCTCCTGTGTTTCCACCTGACTGTGTGCCATTCCCCTGACCTGTTGCATCGTCTTTTCCGCCACATCCCGCCAAGGTAAGTGCCATCAGCGTTGTTGCCATAAGTACTGCCAACATTTTTTTCTTCATTCTTTTTCCTCCCATTCCCAAATCTTTTATTTGCATCTATTTTTTAGAAGCAACCTTACTCCTTGCAATTTGCGCAATCGGTTGTTCTTTGATTTATAGTATACCATATGTTTATTTTGTCGTCTATTCGCATTGCGCACTATAAATATTTAGTTATTATGTCCAAATTATACAATTAGAGATGCTTAAATGTTGCGCATGTTGCGCAACTCCAAATTACGTATAAATGTACACTGTGGCAATAATATTCTTTCTGCATTACGCAATTACCTATATAGGTACCAAAAAAGACGAAAACCTCTCTTACAACAAGTTTCCGCCTTTCATGATTCCTAACTGTAACTGTGTCTGTGTCTGGTTATACCTGCGTTGACTCACGCATGGATACCTCATATCCCAAAAGCGTACGATACTGTACTTCCTTCTCTTCAATATGGTCTATCAACGTCTTGCACGTGACCATTCCCAATTCATGAATATCAAACGAAAGAGAGGTAATTGCAGGAATGTTTCTTTCCAGCAGCAGGCTGTTATAAAAAGATGCCACCTTGACGTCTGCCGGAACCCTGATTTTCTGTTTTCGCAATTTATTCAATACTTGCATACAGATAAAATCATCCATACACACAATACATTCTATATTGTCGCATATCAGATTTTCTACAATTTCATCTACTATGACATTGTTGTTAACATCCATATAAATCAGAGCATTATCCAAAGGAATTCCCAGTTCCGAATAGGCATCCATATAACCTTTTAAGCGCTTTTCACTGACCATATGCGTTTTATCACCGCCAAGCAGCGCCATCTTGCGGATTCCCTTAGACAGCAAAAGAGATACTAGTTCTTTACAAGCTCTTCTATGGTCATTGTCAATTTGAATAATACTTTTGTCCTTTGTCGTACCTATTGTTATGAAAGGGATTCCTTTTTCACAAAGATACTTTACTGCCTCATCATCTATCAAGGTTCTGCTCAAAATGATGCCGTCAACCTTATGATTATTCACCAAACGCTCCAATTGACTGATATCACGCTCTGAGATTATGGAAACCAAAACATCATAGTCCAAAGAAGCCGCCATTTCACTGACTCCCAACAGACATTTCTGAAAAAAAGGAATATCCATTAAATTACAGTCTCCCGGCATCACAAATCCGATATTGTATGTCTTTTGCTGTGCCAGTCCTTTCGCGATTGCACTTGGCCTATAGTCATTTTCCTTGATATAAGCCATTACCTTGTCTCTAGTCTGTTGCCCTATTCTTCCCTTTCCTGAAATGGCTCTTGACACCGTGGTTTTAGACACGGAAAGCTCTCTCGCTATATCATCAATCGTCATTTTCTTCTTGTTCATCCTGATATAACCTCTGTATACTGCCTGTTCTCAATCCCTTTTGCGGATTTCCCTGATATTTTTTTCAACCAGCCTGCGCGCAATCATTATCTGATGCCCACAACCCGTACACTTTAGGCGGAAGTCCGCGCCAATCCGCAAAACCTCCCACTCATGACTGCCGCAAGGATGCTGCTTTTTTAATTTTACAATGTCTCCCACCTGAATGTCCATAAGCTCACCCATCCTCTCTGCTTTTTCATGTTTCCCCTGTCAGCAGGCACAGTCTACAGTGCACCCAACACTTCGCCAATACTGCCCTGAATCACCAAATCTGCCATTTTGTCCCTTGGCGTAGGCGCTTTATTAATCAGCACCAAATATTTTCCCTCAAAATAATCAATCAGCCCTGCCGCCGGATATACTGCCAATGAAGTTCCTCCAATTATCAGCATATCAGCGCTCTTTATCGCCTTTACCGCTTCATTCAGCACATGCTGATTCAAGCCTTCCTCATATAAAACTACATCTGGCTTAACGCCTCCGCCACATTCAGGACAATGCGGAATCCCTTCCGAATCCTTGACAAACTGCACATCATAAAATGCACCACATTCCTCACAGTAATTCCGAAGCACACTCCCGTGCAATTCCCAGACAGTTTTGCTTCCGGCAGCCTGATGCAGCCCATCTATATTCTGTGTCACCACCGCCTTCAATTTCCCTTCTTCTTCCCACTGTGCAAGCTTTTTGTGCGCCGCGTTCGGTTCTGCTGAAAGAAACAGCATCTTATTTTTATAAAAACGAAAAAATTCTTCCGTATTTCTTCTATAAAAAGTATGACTCAAAATGGTTTCCGGCGGATAATCATACTGCTGGTTATATAAGCCGTCCACACTCCTGAAATCCGGTATCCCGCTCTCCGTGGAAACGCCTGCTCCGCCAAAAAACACAATATTACTGCTTTCCGCAACCATCTGCCGAAGCTTCTCTACCTTTTCTTCGTAACCTTCCATACAGCTCTCATCCTTTCCTCATCGTTTTCGCAATTCAATTATTCTTCACTATGTCAGATTTCCCACTAAAAAATCCTTTATGATGCCGAAAAATTCCCGCAGCATATTGTTTGGCAGTACACCGACATGCGACCTTGCCGCTATGCCATAAACCTTCTTATAGCCGGCCGCATGTGCCAGCTTCAGTGCACGGAATACATGAAAATTACTTGTAACTATCCCAATATCTGCCTCCTCTACATCAAAAAGTTGTCCGCTGAAGCAAATGTTTTCATACGTATTTCTGGAGTTCTCTTCTTTTATAATCCTCTCCGGCGCGATCCCTCTGCCAACCAGATAATCATACATGCCCTGCGCTTCCGTGTCAGGCTCATTGCTGCCCTGCCCGCCGGATACAATTACTATAGTATTTTCATTTTGAGTCAAATAATCATATGCTGCATCCAGTCTTTGCTGCAAAGCATAACTCGGTCCACTCTCTTTTAATTGTGCGCCCAACACAATGATATAGTCAAGTCCTTCTTTTCCTTTTTTGAAAAAACCACTTAGCACCATACCTTCTATTATTAGAAACACGGCAATTCCCAGAAAAACCAAAATACATGCCGTTTTTTTTAACCAAACCGGCATAATACTGCATAATTTGCTTTCATATCTGCCCCACAAGAGAAATAGAATCCCTGCAGCTCCCCAAATCAGAAAAAAATTGGTTCCGTGACCTGTAAATAAAAGAATAGACAGGCAATACAAAATGCAGCCCGCACCTAAAATTTCAAAAAATAATTTCATATGCAATACCTTTCTATTTCATCCCATTCATGCAATAACAAAAACCTCGAAAATATAAAATTTTCGAGGTTAATAAAGAGGCGACAACCAGATTTGAACTGGTGATCAGGGTGTTGCAGACCCACGCCTTACCACTTGGCTATGTCGCCTTAACTCAATATATTATAACAAATATAAAAATATTCGTCAATACTTTTTTTAATGACTCCTACGGGAATCGAACCCGTGTTACCGCCGTGAAAGGGCGATGTCTTAACCGCTTGAC
>CAMWUP010000137.1 GCA_947177465.1 uncultured Lachnospiraceae bacterium | reverse complement strand
CAGAAAAGCTGCATGACCGCAGAAGGCAGAGGCTGGGGGTTGACAAGCTTTTCTTCTTTGACGAAGGCGTTTATTTCCCCAATGGCAATCCGAAGCCTATCGGCACGCCGGAAGAAATTATGCAGAACGGACAGAAAATGTATGAGGAGTTGTCCCCTGAGACAAAGGAGTTCTTTGACTTTATGATGGAGAACGAGCTTTTTGATGTTCTGGGACGCAAGACAAAGAAGGCGGGCGGCTATATGACCTATCTGCCGGTTTATAACTCGCCGTTTATTTTTGCAAACTTCAATGGCACGGAGGGCGATATCGACGTGATTACCCATGAATGTGGGCATGCTTTCCAAGGCTATATTTCCGGAAAAGACCCAATTCGGGAGCACAGTGACATTACCATGGAGACGGCGGAGATTCATTCCATGTCCATGGAATTTTTCACA
This sequence comes from uncultured Lachnospiraceae bacterium, assembly GCA_947177465.1. Taxonomy (GTDB): domain Bacteria; phylum Bacillota; class Clostridia; order Lachnospirales; family Lachnospiraceae; genus Acetatifactor. The sequence goes on along the minus strand of CAMWUP010000137.1, from coordinate 5,572 downwards.
GAGAATTGGATGGAATTGTTCTTTGGCGAGCGTGCGGACGATTATCGCGCCATGCACTTAGAGGACGCGGCGGCGTTTATCCCATATGGCTGCATGGTAGATGAGTTCCAGCATATTGTGTATGAAAATCCTGAGATGACTCCGGCAGAGAGAAAAGCAGCATGGGTAAAGCTTGAGAAGGAGTATAAGCCTCATTTGGATTACGGCGATTGCAAGTTCTTTGCAGAGGGTGGTTATTGGCAGAGACAGCTTCATATTTTTGATTACCCGCTTTACTATATCGATTACTGTATCGCGCAGACCTGCGCTATGGAATACAAGGTAATGATGGACGAAGATATGAAGACGGCATGGGAGAGCTACTTAAAGCTTTGTACCCTTTCTGCCAGCGATTTCTTTACCAATCTGGTAGATATGGTTGGACTGGAAAATCCGTTTAAAGAGGGCTGTATCAAGGAAATTGTGAAAAAGCTGGAAGAGAAGATAAAGTAGATATATAAAAAGCAGTCAGGCACAGAGTATTTGTGCCATGGCTGCTTTTTTATGTTACTTTATTTTCAGGCTTTTTTCGGCTGTCCGTAATACAGGATACCCAGTGCTCCCGGACCGGCATGTGTGCCAATACTGGGGCTGATATCATTGATGATGATATTGGTAAAGCTGGTTTGTTCCTTTACCAATTCCGCTACCACCTGTGCATCTTCCAGACAATTGCCGTGTACAATACCTACCGGCAGGGAATAATCGGTATTTTCTTCCAGTGTTGCTTTCATCCTCTCAACCAAGGTGTGAAGGGATTTCTTTCTGCCACGCACCGTACCGGCGGAGACTAAGGTGCCGGTATCGCTGACATAGAGAAAAGGCTTTAAGTTTAAAGCGCTGCCGACTACGGCGGTGGTCTTGCTCACTCTGCCGCCTCTCTGCAGATGGAACAAATCATCTACGGTAAACTGCACATTAATGTGTTGCTTAAATTCTTCAATGGCGTTCACTACTTCCTCATAAGAAGCGCCTTTATCCTTTAATGTGTTGGCGTGAAGTACCATAATGGATTCGCCAAGGGATACGTTCAGGGAATCTATCACCGTAATTTTGGCGTCCGTATATTCTTCCAAAAGTTCTTTTGCTACCATACATACGTTGTTGTAGCTTCCGCTTAGGGCAGAGGAAAACCCGATATGTATGATATCAAGGTCTTTGTCCAAAAGGGCACGGAATTTTTCTTCGATTACAGCGGGATTATTTGCCTGAGAACCGGGTAGCTCACCCTTTTTCATACGCTCATAAAATTCTGCAGGCGGCATGTTAAGCTCATCGCCGTAAACAGTATCTCCAAAGGAATAATATTGGGGAATAATGGTAGTATTCAGCTTGTCAATGTATTCCTGCGGAAGGTCTGAATTAGAATCGGTCGTAATACAATACTTTCTCATAATACTCCTCCATTTCAGATGATGATATTTGTAACCCAAATTAGGGATATTGTACCATACATGGTACAGTTTTGCAATTTGTATTGACAGTTTGGTTTACTGATGATAAACTAAAAACAGAACAGGTTTATTGGGAATAGACCAGAGCGGAAATGAGGTAAATTATGAAAGAAATTAAGTTAGCGGAAGTAGAATTACAGTTTGCGGAGTTGATTTGGGATGCAGAGCCGATTCCCTCCGGCGAACTGGTCAAGCTGTGTGAAAAGGAGCTGAACTGGAAAAAATCTACCACATATACCGTATTGCGCAAGCTTTGCCAGCGGAAGGTTCTGCAAAATGAGGATTCGATAGTTACTTCCTTAATTAAAAAAGACGAATATTTTGCAATTCAAAGTGAACAGTTTGTGGAGGATACGTTCCAAGGCTCCCTGCCTGGTTTTTTGTCTGCCTTTATGAGCCGCCGCAAGCTGAATGATAAGCAGATTTCAGAGATTGAAGAGATGATAGAAGCGTACAGGAAGGGGGAAAAGAAGCTATGATGAAAGAATTTTTGCAGTGGATATTTGTGCTGCAGTTACAAGTCAGTATCATGGTCATGGTGATTTTGGTGTTTCGTTTGGCGCTGAAGAAAGCACCGCGGGTATATTCCTATTTATTGTGGCTGATTGTCTTTGCCCGTCTTTTTTGTCCGATAACGCTGGAAAGCCCTGTCAGCATTATACCTGCAAGGGAGCAGATTATGGAAGCCGGAGCAGAGGCAATGCCGGGTTTTCTACTGCCTGCGGACAAACCGACAGACCATCCGCAGGTAGTGGCAGGAGATGAAAAACCGCAGCAGGCGCAGACGGCATCTGACTGGCAGGTGCTTTCGGAGCATGTAACAGGTTTACCTGAACCGGAGCAGTCCGTTCAGAGAAAATGGGATGCTGAAACAGTATTTTTCACAGTGATCGGCGCAATCTGGCTAGGCACGGCAATCGCGCTTATGCTTTATAACATGATAACGTTGAATCGTTTAAAAAAACGTCTGCAGTCCGCAGTAAAGCAGGAAGATGGCTATTTTATCAGTACGGCGATTGAGACGCCGTTTGTACTTGGCTTTTTCCCGCCTAAAATTTATCTGCCAATGGGCATACAGGGTAGAGAATTGTCCTATATTTTAGAGCATGAAAAAACCCATGTATTGCGAAAGGATTATCTGATTAAGCCGGTATGCCTGTTTTTAACCTGTATTTACTGGTTCAATCCCCTTGTCTGGACGGCGTTTCTCCTTATGGGAAAGGATATGGAAATGTCCTGCGACGAGCATGTTTTGGGAAGGCTTGGGGAAGATATCAAGGCGGACTATTCCGAGTCGCTTCTACAGTTTGCTTCAGGACGCAAGTATATAGCGGTTCCGCTGGCATTTGGGGAAAAGGGAGTAAAATCAAGAATCCGCAATGTGCTTCGCTTTAAAAAGGCTAAAATCTGGATTTCAGCAGCAGCGGTTATGCTCTGTGTGGCAGCAGGCGTTGTACTTTTGACCACCAGACAAAACAAGGAGTCTGATTTGCCGGCAGCAGAAGTGGATAGGATTAAGGAGGATGATGCAGGAAACGGCGGAGAACCGGATGAAACCGGAAAAATGCCGGAGCAATCCTCATGGGAGGGAAATATCGAAGTTCCCGTGCCAACGACGAAAGAAATAGAAACGGATTTGCTTTTTGCGCTGGAGGACTGGGCGTCAAAGTATGCCGCCGGGGAAGCGGATATACTTTATGAGCCATATCAGTTTTATTTGGCAGAGTCATCCAATCAGGCGCTTATCTATTATGAGAAGTGGACAGATGCGCCTGCGCTTACTATTTTGATAGAGGTTCTCTCGTATACGGAAACAGAGGAGGGTTATCTGCTGAAGCATGACGGTTTCAAGCTGTGCGATTCCATTTCAACGAAAAAGGAATTTGAAGAGGCATACTGCCCCATGGGTGAACAAAACCAATATCTCTTTGTAGGGACTTTCGTGGAGCTCATTGCAGAGAGAATGGCATTAGGGGACAACAGTGTTGATGATTTTAAAACGCCGCAGGAAGCAGCGGAGCGTGCACTTCATTTAGGAGCAGGACAGGGAGAAATCCGTTTCAACATAGATACTGCGATTGCTGTTTACCGATATACCTTTGAAAAAGACAGCTCGCAGATAGAAATTCCGCTTCACATGGAAGAATTTTCTTACCCGATTTGGACAGTGGGAGATGTGGAAGGTCATGGGAATCTTGCAGAACAGCAGAGAACTGCTTCCATGGAATATGCGGGCGAAAGCTACTGCTTTTATTCGACCGGTTTTTATAAGATATTGGAGGATGGCGCTTTAAAATGTCTGTATCCGGGGTATGTCAGAACCGGCGTTTATGAAACTGCCACTTTTTCCAATGGGTTTGTTTATTTTAAAATTGATTTGCTCCATACTCCATATTCTCTTGATTATGCGGACAATGCCGTAGTAGAAGTCAATCTGGAAACCGAGGAATGGCGTCTTGCCTATGTGGACGAAAACTGTCTGCAGGAAGCCGTTTTGGCAGCGGGAAGTGGAATGGAAACATTGCAGCTTCATGCAGCAGTAGAATATGAAAGAAAATTAGCCGGACAGAGAGCATTGGAAGAAGAAATAGAGCAAATTGGCTTTTTTGAGGGTTCACTCAGCTCAGTGAGCATAAACCGTTTGTATAATATTCCCTTAACGACGCAGGATGAGTACGGATGCAGTGCTTCCTTCGACTTGAACCTGGATGGGAAAGAGGATGAAATTAAGCTGACAGTCACAGACAGCAGACTCGCGTCCTATCTGTTGATGATAAATGATGCTTCTATAAAAGTTTATGCAGATATGTTATACCATAGGATGCAGGCGATTAGGTTTGCCGGGGAGGAGTGGCTATTGCTTCTCTATGATGACGGGCCCAGCAACGACCCAAAGACAACCTTTTACCGCTACCGGGGAGGAATCATTAAAATAATAGGTTCGCTGCCCTGTGAATTAGCGCCTGACAACATAAGTGATACCGGAGAGATTACAGGTTCTTATCGTTTTGATGCTATACAGACGGAATGGGCGGAGGTTACATGGGTGTACACGGGAGAAGGCTTTGAGATGAAGGAGCAGCCATATTATGATTATTCTGGTGATATAAATTTGACTTTACTGGTTGAGCTTCCCGTGCACAGCGAAATGTCTCTGGATTCAGAAGCAACAACTCTTGCGCCGCAAAAGGTAAAGCTTCTTCACACAGATATGGAGCACTGGTTTTATGTGGAGGGAGAAAACGGCGTCGGCGGCTGGTTCTATGTAGAAAAAAAGTATGGCATGGTGCCGGAGGCAGGCATCAATGTAGCTTCTGTTTTTGATGGTTTGCTCTATGTGGACTGATGTAATAAGGAAATATTTTGCTTTTTTGGTGCGGAAATAGTAATATAGTAGCATGAGCATATAAAAACGGCGTCCGGTTTTTGACATTGGACGCCGGAAAAGCAAGGAGTTAGGTTTATCATGCTGACAGAACAACGGTTTGAGGAAATTTTAAAGCTGCTTGAGGAAAAGGGAACCATTACCGTACAGGAATTAAAGGAAAAGCTTCATGCGTCAGAGTCTACCATTCGCAGGGATTTAACAGTGCTGCATGACAACGGAAAGCTGACGAAGGTATTTGGCGGCGCAGTCGCAGTCAATTCCCGAATGAACACAAAGGATATCCAAGTGGCAACCCGCGAGAATGTCAACCGTGAGGAAAAAATTCGTATTGCCCGCTATGCGGCGTCATTGATTAAAGCGGAGGATTTTGTGTATCTGGATGCGGGTACCACGACGGGCTACATGATTGATTATATTGAAGAAAAGCAGGCCGTCTATGTAACGAACGGTGTTAGTCATGCGAAAAAGCTTGCTGCCAGAGGCTTTAAGGTGCTTTTGATAGGAGGCGAGCTGAAGGCGTCAACGGAAGCCGTAATAGGAAGCACCGCAATAGCCATGCTGCAGAAATACCATTTTACCATAGGTTTCTGGGGTACGAACGGAGTCAATCAAAAAAGCGGCTTTACCACACCGGACAATGACGAAGCTATGGTAAAACAGATTTCCATGGAGCATACGGACACCCGTTATG
>CAMWUP010000136.1 GCA_947177465.1 uncultured Lachnospiraceae bacterium | reverse complement strand
GTCCGGGGGCTTGATACAGAGGAGATTATCGGCGGTGTGTGCTTAGACCCAAGGATAGGCGGTCATTACAATAATCCGTCCTTCGGTTATGGCGGCTATTGTCTGCCAAAGGATACCAAGCAGCTTCTGGCAAATTATGACGAAGTACCAAACAATATCATCGGCGCCATTGTAGACGCCAACCGGACCCGCAAGGATTTTATTGCGGAGCAGGTACTGCAGAAGCTTCATTTTGAAGAAAAGAGCAGGCAAGCGCAGCGCAGCACAGTGGGTATTTACCGTCTCACCATGAAGACGGACTCCGACAACTTTAGACAGTCCTCTATACAGGGCATTATGAAGAGGCTGCGTGCCAAAGGCGTGGAAATCGTCATCTATGAACCCACCATGAAGGAAGAAAGATTTTTCGGCTGTCCTGTGGTAAGGGATTTGGAGAACTTCAAAAGATTCTCTGAGGTGATTGTGGCAAACCGCTTTTCCGACGAGCTCGCGGATGTAAAGGAAAAAGTTTACACGCGGGATTTGTTTGGGAAGGATTGAAATAAAGTGGTAATTGCAAAACGCAGCGCAAATAAGAGTTTCATGTGAAAAGATGGTTTAAGCAGCAGATTTAAAATTGGAGTAATAAAAAGCACCTTGACAATTTCATACTTTATATCATAATTATAAAGCCAAATCTTATTGTAAAGGAGTTCCGGATTTGTTATAGTAACAGAAGAGAAAATGTATCCGTTTTCAGGATACGAGTCTCTGCTTCTGAAAATCAACGTACCCTTGGAGGAGGCTGCAGACTTTGCAGGTCAGGTAAAGGAGAGGCGTATGGGAGAATTGTTTTCGAACTTTGAGGCATATGACGTGCAGGCAACCAGACGGGAGGCACGAGAGGAAGCCCACAACGAAGATATTGAAAAATTAATCAACGCCATGAAAGAGCTGGCAATTCCGGTTGAGGAAATCAAGAAACAGTTGATAAAGCAGTATCATTTAAATGACAGGGAGGCAGAGGAGAAAATAAGGAATTCCCGAAAAATAATCTGGCAGCAATAAACGTTTCCCTAACAAAATGTAAAATGAAATCCTGATATAAAGTATGAGATTGCGCCGAAAGGCGGAAGAGGTACTTTGTATCAGGATTTTTATTTTTGCAGGAGGCAGGCTATGAAGCTGATAATTCAGATACCGTGTTATAACGAAGCAGAAACTTTGGAAATTGCATTGAACGATTTGCCAAAGTCGATTTCCGGAATTGACACAATAGAATATTTGATTATTGATGACGGAAGCCGCGATAATACAGTAGAGGTGGCAAGGAAGTGGGGTGTTCATCATATTGTCAGCTTCAAGCAGAACAAAGGACTTGCCAAAGGCTTTATGGCGGGTTTGGACGGGTGCCTGCGGAACGGCGCGGATATTATTGTAAATACGGATGCGGACAATCAGTACTGTGCGGCAGATATTGAGAAGCTGATACAGCCCATTTTAAAAGGGGAAGCAGATATTGTCATTGGTGCAAGGCCCATTGACGACACCGAGCATTTTTCCTTTATCAAAAAGAAACTGCAGCATTTTGGGAGCTGGGTGGTGAGGAAAGCGTCCAATACGGATATCCCGGATGCGCCAAGCGGCTTCAGAGCCATGAGCAGAGACGCAGCCATGCGGATTAATGTGGTAAACGACTATACTTATACGCTGGAGACCATAGTACAGGCGGGAAGGGAAAAAATTGCCATTACCAGCGTGCCGGTGCGAACCAATGCGGAGCTGCGCCCTTCAAGGCTGTTTCACAGTATTTTCAGCTATGTAAAAAAATCCATGCTGACAATACTGCGCGCTTATATGATGTACAAGCCGTTAAAAAGCTTCAGCTTTCTCGCAGTATTTCCCATTTTGGCAGGTCTGTGTATAGGCTTCCGCTTTTTGTATTATATGGCAAGGGGAATGAGCGGCGGTCATGTACAGTCCTTGATTCTGGCATGTACTTTGATTATTATGGGCTTTCTTACCTTTATGATTGGGCTGGTGGCAGATGTTATTGCAGCCAACAGAAAGCTTTTGCAGGATACGCAGTACCATGCCCGAAGAGCAGAGTACGACGCCATCTATATGCGGCAGAAAATAGAGAAGGAAGCAATCAGGACCTACCGTGTATTAGAGCCGGAGGACAGGGAAAGCGGAGTAAAAAAGAACGGAGATTTTCAGACGGAAGACTTCGTGGAAGAGAACAACATTTTGGCGGCAGGTGCATTGCGGTCTGACAGTGCGGCTCTGTAAAGAAGGGATTCAGAAACAGGATTTTACGTTTTTTAATTAGCATATTTCCTTGATAAGTCTTTGTATACACGAAAAGCAGAACAATACTGTTTGTGTTGCGGACTCGTCATTTTTGATAAATTAAGAAATGCACTTTGACAATTTCATACTTTATATCAGAATTTCGGCAAAAATTGCTGTTGCAAAGAATTCTCGGATTTGCTATAGTAAACAGAAGAGAAAGCGTATCCATTCTTAGTTGCGGGTCTCTGTTTCTGAAAATCTTACTTTACTTCAAGTATTTCAAGTAAGCATCCCAATCACAATTTCATACACAGGACATGGGATACAGGGAGGCTTCCAGCACTTGTCCGGTATGCCATGCCGGAAAGGAAGGCATGCCGATGGCAAAAAACAGCTTTAACAGTAAAACCAAGGACAGCTCCAGCAAGCTGATATTTGAGAATCCGATTTTATGCGCACAGTTCCTGAGGGGGTATCTGGACATTCCGCTGCTGAAGGAAGTGCAGCCGGAGGACATTGAGGACGTGTCAGAGCGGTATGTGCATATGTTCACGGAGGAGCGCTGCTCGGACGTGGTAAAAAGGGTACATATAAAAAGTGACGGGACACCGTTTTTTCTTATTTCCCTTATTGAACATAAAGCAAAAGTGGATTATAATGTAGTCATGCAGGTGTTCCGTTACATGACCTTTATCTGGGAGGACTATGAAAAGGAACAGGAAAGGAAGCATAGAGGTATCAGCCGGACGAAGGAATTCAGGTACCCGCCTGTTTTGCCGGTGGTATTTTATGACGGAACGGAGGACTGGACGACAGAAATAAGCCTGCATGAAAGAGTACTGTTAAGCGATGTTTTCAGGGAGTACATACCTGATTACCGGTGTATCCTGATGCAGCTAAAGGATTACAGCAATGCGGAGCTGATGGAAAAGGGAGACGAGCTGTCCATCATCATGATGGTAAACAAGCTTCACCGGGCAGCGGACTTTGCAGGGATTGGAAAGGAAGTGAGCGCCGGATACCTGCGGGAAGCGACAGCCGGCACGCCGGAGCATCTGTTAAGCATTATGGCACAGGTGATAGAGGCGCTGCTTCTGAAAATCAACGTGCCCTTGGAGGAAGCAGCAGACTTTGCAGGTCAGGTAAAGGAGAGGCGTATGGGAGAATTGTTTTCGAACTTTGAGGCATATGACGTGCAGGCAACCAGACGGCAGGCAAGGGAAGAAGGCATACAGGCAGGAATAGAACAAGGAGTAGAACAGGGAATTGAGCGAACAAACAAACTGACGCGTATTTTATTGGAACAGAATCGGATTGACGACTTGAAGCGAGTAACGGAAGACCCTGAATATCAAGAGCAGTTGTTCTGCGAGTTTGGATTATAGATAGTATGGCAGGAACCAAAGGGAATGTGCAGAGTTATGCGGAAAAGGTGCCGGTTGCGAAACCGTGCATGGAAAGAACTGTCATTACTGTATGCGGGTTATCATATCTTTTTCACTTCCTGCCATGACGCAGGAGGAGAAAACATGCGAAAAGAAGAACGAAGCAAGGGAGAAGGAAGCGGCTGTTGAGCTGAAGGTCCGGATGCTCAATATTAACAGAGGGCATAATGAGGAGCTGATGAAAAACTGCGGCATCCTGAAAGAGTACGCTGCCTTTGTGGATATTTTGAGACAATATATATCAGAAAGAGAAGACCGGAATGAAGCGCTGAATATGGCGGTAGACTACTGCATAGAACAGGGCATCTTATCCGCATTCCTGAGAAAAAACCGAGCGGAGGTATTAGGCATGTTGCTGGAAGAATTTGATGCGGAAAAATATGAGAGGACGCTAAGAGAAGAAGGAAGAGAAGAAGGAAGGGAAAAAGGAAGAGAAGAAGGAAGGGAAATTGGAGATGCCGTAAGGCTGGCTGACAGCGTAAGGAATGTTATGCTGAAGTTAGGCGTTTCCCTGAATGAAGCCTGTGAGCTGATTGGCGTGACCGCAGAGCAGTATGAGGCAGCAAGGAAGTTAGTGGAAAAATAGCTGAATTGAAAAGTGAATAAATGATGATAAAAATCCTGATATAAAGTATGAAATTGAGCCGATAGGCAGATGGTGCTTTATATTGGGATTTTTTGATGGATAAAAAGCGGTGTGGGAAAGGCATAAGAGTATGAGAGAAGAAAAAAAAAAGTTATTGGTTACAGCATCTACTTTCCCAAGATGGGAGGGAGACACCGAACCAAGATTTGTATTGGATTTGGCTTCGCATATGACGGATGAGTATGATGTAACTGTTTTGGCACCGGCAGCACCAAAGGCAAAAGACAGAGAGGAATTAGAAGGAGTTCAGGTAATAAGGTACCATTATTTTCCCATACATAGATGGGAAACGCTTTGTTATCCAGGGGCAATTGTTCCCAGAATCAGAGAAAAGAAAGCAAGATTGTTATTAGTTCCATTTTTGTTTTTATCATTATATTTTCATTTATTAAAACTTTTACCCAATTATGATATTGTACATGCTCATTGGCTGATTCCACAAGGAATTGTACAGTCATTTTTTAAGAAGCCGTATATTGTAACAGGGCATGGCGGAGATATTACATCACTTAATAAGGGCGTGCTTCGTAAACTAAAAATCAGATGTTTAAAGCGGGCAAGTTCTGTCACGGTGGTTTCAGAGCATTTAAAGAAAAAAGTGCAGGAACTGGTACCGGACGTTAATCCGGCTGTTATTCCAATGGGAGTGGATACTGAAAAATTTGGCAGGCAATATTATGTACCAAACTATTTTGGGCAGGGTGATAAAAAAGTGGTGTTGTTTGTAGGAAGGCTGGTAGAGATTAAAGGAGTAGCCTATTTAATAGAAGCTATGAAAAATATTGATGCAGTTTTGGCTATAGTGGGAGACGGACCACTTAAGGAAGAGCTGGAGCAGCAAGGGCAGGAAATTAATAAATCAGTCGGCTGGGATAAGGTTAGATTTTTGGGGGCAAAAGCACATGAGGAATTAAAAGTTACATATGCGTCAGCAGATATATTTGTCTGTCCATCTATCATAACTAAGGATGGTGCGCAGGAAGGTTTTGGACTTGTTATGTTGGAAGCTATGGCTTCTGGATTGCCTATAGTTGCGAGTAATTCAGGTGGAATTCCACAGTTAATACAAGACGGAGAGAATGGACTGCTATGTGAAGAGAAAGATGTTGTTTCATTAAGTGAGAGGATTAACAGATTGCTTTATGAAGATAATATAAGAAAAAAGTGCATTGATAATGCGTGGAATAAAATACAAAAATATTCTTACACAAAGAGCAGTGAATCATATTGTGAAATATATAAAAGGTTATTAATCAAGAAGTCTTAGCGAGAATAAGTTTAACAAGATATATGGCATGTATTATGTTAAATACTTAGCAATAAAGCAGAAAGATGAGGAAGTCAAAGATGCAGCCTTTAATAAGTATTGTTATTCCAGTTTATAATGTAGCTTTATATTTAGAACGTTGTTTGAAGAGCGTGTGTTCTCAATCATATCAAAATCTTGAAATAATTTTAGTGGATGATGGTTCCACAGATAATTCAGGGTATATATGTGATGAGTATTCGGCGAAGGATAACAGGATTTGTGTAATTCATAAAGAAAATGGCGGATTGTCCGAGGCGAGGAATATGGGGATTGATATATTTAGGGGAGAATATATAACTTTTATCGATAGTGATGATTTTGTTCATAATAGCTATATTCAAA
>CAMWUP010000135.1 GCA_947177465.1 uncultured Lachnospiraceae bacterium | reverse complement strand
GGCTGTATGCGCCCTATTTATTGGGCGGATGGTCCCCTACGATCGCATCCTATTTAGCATTAAAGAGCAACAACAAAATTATAAATATGAAAGAGTGGTTAAAAAATATATTTGATTTTAAGCATGGCATTTTTTCCTACATTATGGTAGTGATTATGGCAATCATATTTATTTTACCCCAATGCTTCATTTCCGGGTACGAAAACGGAGCGCCTATCTTTGCGATTATTGTCATGATTCCTATGATGCTTGTTATGGGTGGATTAGAAGAAGCAGGATGGCGTTATATTCTTCAAACAGAATTAGAGAAAAAGTATTCATTCACTATATCAACTATTATAGTTAGTATTATTTGGTGGTTGTGGCATTTACCATTATTTTACATACAAGGAGTAGGTCAATATGGGCAGAATTATTTCGCATTTGGAATAAACGTATTAGGATTAAGTTTTGTTTTGGCGAGCATAAGAAAAAATACAGGTAGTGTATGGCTTTGTGTATTATTTCACTGTATTGTAAATTCTTTATTGGGGATTTTTGTCATCAATGACAATGATAATATGTGGGGCAATATAACAGCCGCCATCATTATGATTTTATGTTCCTACGCTTTAGTAAAAATCAATGGTAAGATAAAAATATTTAATAAATAAATTCATTCCGGTTTTACTGAGAAACTAAGTAGAGTAAAAATGAAAAATACAGAGAGTTATTATTACGGATAATTAAAAAAGATTCAAGAACTCTGAGGATAAAAAACGAAATGAAAAAGGACAATATTCCCAAAATAGGAATGCGTAATATTAAAACAGCTTTTGCGGCGACATTGTGCGCCCTGCTGTACTACCTGATACACAGGACACCTACCTTTGCGTGTATTGGTGCGATTTTCGGCATGGGAAGCGATTTACAAAGCTCCAAACAACATGGCGGAAACCGCTTGTTTGGTACGATTATCGGCGGCATTATAGGAATGGCGCTTTTCCGCTTCTACCTGATTTTTTATCCTGATGGCAGAGATACGCTGCTGTTGGTGCCGCTGGTATTTCTTGGAACAGTCCTGTTGATTTTTGTTTGTCAGATTTTTTGGAAAGGCGGTGTTCAGCCGGGCGGAGTCATGCTTTGTATTCTGCTTTTCAACATACCGGTAGAAAGCTACGTAAGCTATGCGATAAACCGCATTTTGGACACGGCAGTCGGTGTAATCGTCGCATTGCTTGTCAACAGCGTTTTTCCGGGCGGCTTTACGTTCCAATGGATGGAGAAGAGGTTGAGAAAAAAGAATAGCGGCAGTACAGCTTCATCATTGGAGGACATTTAATATATAGAATCAGAGTCAGTAAACATGATAATGAATATAAACTGCATGTTAAGCAGAGGGAAAAGGGCGAAAATCACATTGACACAAGGGGGAATAGGTGCTATCATAACAGAAAGAAAGATAGAGGTTGCGTGCTTCAATAGTAGTCCTTTTGATGTGGCAGACACAGGTGAGGGAGGATGAAAGGGGAGGACGCCGAAAGAGGAGATGAACTGCAGTCGAGTCTTGGGCATACAGTAAATAACTGTATGACTGTCATCTAATGTTAGATGGGGCGCTATCGGAATGGAAACAGGAGAAGCCGGCCCATATTGTGATGTGGGTCGTTTTTGCTTTTCGGGATTTGCGGAATCGTGCGGCGCTCTGTGGGTTAAAGGTTTGAGGAGGAAAGAGATGTCTATTTTTAAAGGTGCGGGTGTTGCCATTGTAACGCCCATGAAAGCAAACGGCGAGGTAAATTATGATAAGTTTGCTGCGTTAATTGAATTTCAGATTGAGAACGGCACAGATGCCATTATTGTATGCGGCACGACGGGAGAGGCGTCTACCCTGTCCCATGAGGAACATTTAGATGTTATTAAGTACTGCACAGAGAAGGTTGCCGGCAGGGTTCCCGTGATTGCGGGCACAGGCTCCAACAGCACGGAGACGGCGGTATATCTGTCAACGGAAGCTGAAAAATACGGCGTAGATGGTCTGCTTTTGGTTTCCCCCTATTACAACAAAGCGACGCAGAATGGTCTTTATACACATTTTAAGACGGTGGCGGATGCAGTGAAATTGCCGATTATCCTGTATAATGTACCCAGTCGGACGGGCTGCAACATTCTGCCGGATACTATCGTAAGGCTTGCCACGGAGGTAGAAAATATCGTGGGAGTCAAGGAGGCAAGCGGCAATATCAGCCAGATTGCAAAGCTGGCGGCAAAAGCAGACGGTAAGGTGGATATCTATTCTGGTAACGACGACCAGATTGTACCGATTCTCTCACTGGGCGGTATTGGTGTTATATCGGTGCTCTCTAATGTAGCGCCGCGTCAGACCCATGATATCTGTGAAAAATACTTTACAGGAGACGTAAAGGGCAGTCTGGAGCTGCAGCTTAAGGCGATGGAGCTCTGTGATGCACTATTCTGCGAGGTGAACCCGATTCCCGTGAAGAAGGCGCTGAACCTGATGGGTATGGAAGCCGGCGGGCTGCGGCTTCCGCTTACTGAGATGGAAGAAGCAAATGTAAAGAAGCTGGAAAAGGCAATGAAGGATTTCGGGATACTGTAAAAGTGAGGTAGCTATGTACAAGATAATAATGAGCGGCTGTAACGGAAAAATGGGCCGCGTGATTTCCGGTTTGGTTGAGACGGATGAGGAGGCAGAAATTGTGGCCGGCATTGATATCTATGACGACGGACACAATGCGTATCCGGTTTACGCAAATATTGAGGACTGTGATGTGGATGCCGACGTGCTGATAGATTTCAGCTCAGCGGCGGGTACGGAAAAGCTGCTTGCCTACTGTGAGAGCAGGAGGCTTCCCTGCGTGTTCTGTACCACGGGCTTGTCCGAAGAGCAGAACGCACTTCTACAGAAGACTTCTGAAAAGGTTGCAATCTTAAAATCAGCCAATATGTCGTTAGGCATCAATCTGCTTTTAAAAATGTTAAAGGAGGCGGCGGCTGTGCTGGCGCCGGCGGGCTTTGACATTGAGATTGTAGAAAAGCATCACAACCAGAAGATAGATGCGCCGAGCGGAACGGCATTGGCGCTTGCAGCTTCCGTCAATGAAGAGCTGGGCGGAGAGTATGAGTATGTGTATGACAGAAGCGGGATACGGCAGAAGCGCAGTAAAAAGGAAATCGGCATATCTGCAGTCCGCGGTGGTACGATTGTGGGCGACCATGACGTTATCTTTGCGGGAGCGGATGAAGTGATTACCTTTTCCCACACTGCCTATTCCAAAGCAGTATTTGCCAAGGGAGCGGTACAGGCGGCAAAATTCCTCGCGGGAAAGCCCGCGGGCATGTATGATATGAGCGACGTGATTGAAGCCGCAAATAATTGTTAAAAAAAAGTCAACCCCTGTTTCCGGAGAGAAACAGGGGTTGTTAAGTGTAAAAAAGAATTTGTGACGCTGTGCGTCCCGCATAATTAAGGTGCCGCGTGCGCGGCGGAATGGGAGGAAATATGACAGAACTGGAAAGAAAGTATTTAAAGAGTCTGGCGGACCGGTATCCGACCATTGCGTCGGCGGCAACGGAAATTATCAACCTGCAGGCGATTTTGAATCTGCCGAAGGGGACGGAGCATTTCCTGACGGACATACACGGGGAATACGAACAGTTTAACCATGTGTTGAAAAACGGCTCCGGTTCCGTGCGAAGAAAAATTGACGAGGAATTTGGCAATACCCTGAGCAGCCGTGACAAGAAATCGCTGGCGACATTGATTTATTATCCAGAGGAAAAGCTGGATATTATGCTGGAGGAAGAGGAGAATATTGAGGACTGGTATAAGATAACGCTCCACAGGCTGGTGCAGATTACCAAACGTGTGGCATCCAAATATACGCGTTCCAAGGTGAGGAAAGCACTGCCGAAGGATTTTGCCTACGTCATTGAAGAGTTGATTACGGAAAAGGAAGAGGTACAGGACAAGGAAGCTTATTACAATGAAATCATACATACCATTATACGAATCGGAAGAGCACCGCAGTTTATCGCTGCGTTAAGTCATCTGATACAGCGGCTTGTCATTGACCATCTGCATATTCTGGGCGATATTTATGACAGGGGTCCGGGCCCGCATATTATTATGGATACCTTAAGCACATACCACTCGGTAGATGTGCAGTGGGGCAATCATGACGTGGTGTGGATGGGCGCGGCGAGCGGGCATCTGGCGTGCATTGCGACGGTCATCCGGATTGCGGCGCGCTACGGTAATCTGGATACGCTGGAGGACGGTTACGGTATCAATCTGATTCCGCTTGCCACCTTTGCTATGGAAACTTATCAGGACGCGGACTGCAGTGCTTTCGCCATCAAATATAATACCGACTACAATACCAAGGACTTGAGCCTTGATATGAAGATGCACAAAGCGATAACGATTCTGCAGTTTAAACTGGAGGGACAGCTTATTCTGCGCCACCCGGAATTTGGTATGGAGAACCGGCTGCTCTTACATAAAATTGATTATGAAAATAAAACCGTGGAGATAGATGGTATATTGTATTCATTAAAGGATGTGGATTTTCCTACGGTGGACAGGGAAGAACCGTACAGGCTTACAGCGGAGGAGCTTAAGGTGATGGAGCGGCTGCGGCAGGCGTTTCTGCACAGTGAAAAGCTGCAGCGTCATGTACGTTTTCTGTTTTCCAACGGCGGTCTGTATAAGGTATACAATTCTAACCTGCTCTACCATGGCTGTGTTCCCTTGAGGGAGGACGGGAGCTTTGCGGGACTTAACGTTGGCGGCAGGAGCTACAGTGGCAGGGCGCTCTATGATATTCTGGAAAATTATGCCCGTATTGGGTATTATGGGACAGAAGGTGAGGAAAAACGCAACGGACAGGATATGATTTGGTATATTTGGGCAGGTCCCGGTTCTCCCGTTTACGGAAGGGATAAAATGGCGACCTTCGAGCGTTATTTTATTGAAGACAGCCGTTCCCATGAGGAAAAGAAAAACAGTTATTATGCGCTTCTTGACAGGGAAGAAGTGATTACAAAAATATTGGAGGAGTTCGGACTTCCCGCGGACAGCGCCCATATTGTGAACGGGCACGTGCCGGTGGAGCAGAAAAACGGAGAATCACCTATAAAATGCGGCGGCAGGCTGCTAATTATAGACGGCGGTTTTTCCAAGGCATTTCATCAGAAGACGGGCATTGCCGGTTATACACTGGTATGCAATTCCAGGGGGATGAGGCTGGTATCCCACGAATATTTTGAATCGGCAGAAGCGGCAATCCGCAAAGAATCCGATATTTTTTCCGATACGCTTGACGTAGAAGTCTTTCCGGTGCGGAAGCGCGTGGCGGACACCGACATCGGTCTGGATATCAAGGAAACGATTGCCGATTTGGAAAAGCTGCTAAAAGCATACAGAGAGGGCAGCATTGTGGAGAGAGGAATATAGAAAAAAAGAGGGTATTCGCAATCAGACTGCGAAATGCCCTCTTTTTGATAAAGCTATCTTCTTCCGGAAGCGCCTCTTGTAGAGCTGCCATTTGTAGTGTTGTTATTGTCTGCGCCATTGCCGGTCATGTCATCGGTGATATCCTTGACGCCATCCCCGATATCATTGATAATATCTCCGGCGGTATTGCCAGCGTCGTCGATGGCATCGCCTATCGCATCCCCGGCATCGTCGATGGCGTTGTCCGCGCCGCTGCCTGTATTGCTGCCGTTATTTGTGGTACCGTTAGTAGTATTTCCATTCGTAGTACCATTTGTGCTGTTTCCGTCATTTACGCTGCTGCCGTTTGTGGAGCCATTTGTTCCATTATTGTTTACACCGTTATTTCCTGTGCCATTTGTACCCGTCGTACCATTGCTGTTGTTAGTGCTGCCACCTGCGCCCGTTGTACCATTGTTATTGCCTGTGCTGTTACCCGCGCCCGTTTGCAACGGAGTCGAGATCGGTGTTCCGCGAGACAACTAAAAAAACTGTCTCGTATTCGCAGGTGACGCTGCCGGCGACTCCTTA
>CAMWUP010000134.1 GCA_947177465.1 uncultured Lachnospiraceae bacterium | reverse complement strand
CTATATGCTTGGGATGCTGGGAGCGGGTGATGTAAAACTCTATTGTATGTCCGCCGCGTTTCTTGCCGGAAGGGATTGTATTATTTTTTTCTCAATCAGTCTGTTACTTTCTGCCGCCACAGCATTATTCAAAATGCTTTTTCTAAGAAATCTGCGGGAAAGAATCCACTATTTTTGTGCATATGTCGTTGATGTAGCAAAAACCGGAAAGCTTTTTCTCTATCAAAAGGGAATTGCCTTTGACAAAAAGAGAGGCGGACTGCATATGACGGGACCCATGCTGCTCGGATTTATATTATATCTTTGTATTATGTATTAGAAAGGGAGATTTTCATGAAAAAAAGGATACTGGTATTATGTGACAGTGAAAAGGACTATTTGGACAGTTTGGCAGAATATTTGAAGGAAAGAGAGGAATTTCCTTTTGCGCTCCACGCCTACTCAGAGGTGAATAAGCTGCTGGAATTTGGAAAAAAGGAGCAGATAGACGTCCTTCTGGTATCGGAATCGGATTTTACTTATGAGGTATCGGAAATGAATACCGGAAAAACGCTGCTTCTAAATGAAAGTGGTACTGTCAGGGGAGAAAATATCAGAAATATCGATAAGTACCAGAAGGCCGAAAATATTTGGTATGAATTAATGGCAGGTTATACGGATTTTGTTATGACAGAGGAAAAGCGGCTGGGTACAGGGAAAAAAGCAAAGCTCATTGGGTTGTATTCGCCAATCAGAAGATGTCTGCAGACTTCCTTTGCCTTGACGCTGGGGCAGGCTCTGGCAGAGAAGAAAAAGACCCTGTATATCAGTTTTGAACACTATGCAGGATGGAATCAGCTGTTAGACAAAAATGTGAGGGGAGATTTGACGGCGCTGCTATATTTCGGGAAGGAGCAGGAAGAAAAATTTTTTTACAGGCTGCAGTCCATGACGCTGAAAATCGGCGGGCTCTATTATGTTCCTCCGGCCTATGCCGGACAAAATCTAATATATGTAAGTGCAAAGGAATGGGAAGAGCTGCTTCAGAGAATAGCAAAGACAGGAGGGTATGATTATATCATTCTGGATTTGAGCGAGAGTATTCAAGGAACCTTTGAGATACTATGCATGTGCGACAGAATCTATACAATTGTACGGGAGGATGAGCGTGCCAGAGCAAAGCTGGCGCAGTATGAAGAGCTTTTGCGAGCCTATGAGTACGAAGAGGTGTTGGAAAAAACGAGAAAGGAACTGCTTCCGCAGTTTGAACACCTTCCAGAAAGAATGGAACAGTATACTGTCGGAGAACTGGCCAGATTCATACGAAAACTGATACGGGAAGATTTGGGCGCGGCATAGAATGGAGGTTAAATTGAAACAAAAATTGGAACAGAGGCTTCTGGATAGAATGGATTACTCCAGAGAGCTTGCGGATGACGAGGTAAAAGAGCAGATAGACAACCTGCTTTTGCAGGAAGAAGGACTGAGACTTTGGACTGTGCAGCAGCGGCAGCAGCTGAAGCATGAAATCTTTTGTTCTTTGCGGCGGCTGGACATTCTGCAGTCACTTTTGGAGGATGACAGCATCACGGAAATTATGATAAACGGTCCTAATGCAGTTTTTGTAGAGCGGGAGGGAAAGGTGCAAGGACTGGACAGACATTTTGAGTCGGGTGAAAAACTCCTTCATGTGATACAAAAAATTGTGGCCGGTTGTAACCGTTCTGTTAATGAGGCCTCTCCGATTGTCGATGCGAGACTGCCGGATGGCAGCAGGGTAAATGTGGTCTTGAATCCTATCGCCATAAACGGACCGATAGTGACCATACGGCGATTTCCCGACAAGGCAGTTACCATGGATAAACTGATAAAATGGGGCAGTATCAGTGAGGAAGCGGCGGCAGAGCTTACAAATTGGGTGCGTGCAGGTTTTAATATTTTTATCAGCGGCGGAACAGGCTCAGGAAAGACAACATTCCTCAATGTGCTCTCCGGATTTATTCCATCCGATGAGCGTGTCATTACCATTGAAGACAGTGCAGAACTGCAGATACAGGGAATCCCCAATTTAGTGCGCATGGAAACGCGGAATGAGAATGTGGAGGGATGTAATGCCGTCGGTATCAGGGACTTGATCAGGACAGCTTTGCGTATGAGGCCGGATCGCATTATCGTGGGGGAAGTCCGCGGCAGGGAAGCACTGGATATGATGACGGCATTTAACACAGGACATGACGGCTCAATGTCTACAGGGCATGCCAACAGCGCCGCCGATATGCTGAGCAGGCTGGAGACAATGATACTGATGGGACTGGAACTGCCTTTGGCAGCAGTAAAAAAGCAGATAGCTTCCGGACTTGATATTGTGGTGCATTTGGGCAGACTGCGAGACAAGAGCCGAAGGGTGCTGGAAATAGTAGAGCTTGACGGCTATGTAGAGGGCGAGATACGTCTGCATACGCTCTATCGGTTTGCGGAGAGTGGTTCTGATGATGTCGGCAGAGTGTTGGGAAAATTGGAAAAGAAAGGAGGTCTGAAGCATGGGTATAAGCTGGAGGCAGCAGGCATCGCTGTACCACAGTCAAAAAAGACAGTTTTTTCTGGCAAAGGCGAGGGGAACACCGACTTATGAAAAATACTATTTTTCAGGAAAGGAAAAGCTTCTGCATTTTGCGCGTAGTCTTGGCATTATATTATTTTTAGCCTTTTTCTTTTACCGGAGTCTGTGGGCGGCTGTTTTCCTGTGTCCGGTTGGTATATATGCCTATCTGTCGTTTCAAAAGGAGCAGGGGGAAAAGCGGAGGAAAAAACTGGAGGTAGAGTTTAAAGACTGTATTATGTCAGTTGCCGCAAATTTAAGGGCCGGATATTCAGTGGACAACGCTTTTGCAGAATGTGTGCAGGATATTGTGCCGCTGTATGGGAAAAAGAGCCTTATGCTTGGTGAACTTTACAGAATAAAAAAAGGATTATGCAATAATATGCCGTTAGAAAAACTGTTGCAGGAGCTTGGAAGGAGAAGCGGCTGTGCAAGCATCAGGGAATTTGGGGAGGTTTTTACCATTGCCAGACAAAGCGGGGGCAATCTGCCCAAGGTGCTTCAAGCAACGGCAAATCTGATTGGCGAGAGAATAGCCGTACAGCAGGAAATACAGACCATAATCAGCGGAAGGCTGTTGGAGCAGCGAGTGATGAATATTATGCCGTTTTTGCTGGTTGGTTACATAGAGGCAGGAAATAAAGGTTTTTTTGATGTGTTATATCACAATGCATTAGGGATTGGTGTCATGACAGTCTGTCTTGCGATTTATTTGACGGCTTATTGCCTGTCGAGACGGATTTGCAAAAGGATATTGTGAGGATGAGTATGTTTTCTAAAATAGCAGGTTTACTCTATGATTTTCTGCCAAAAAGAAAGGACGGAAACAGGAAAACGATGGATATGCTGCAGCAGCTTTATCCAAATGTATCAGAAAGCAGCCTGAAACGGCAATATGAAACCGGAAGGCTGCAAAAGGTACTGACAATCTTGCTTGCAGGTAGTATAACAGCGCTTGTATTGTGGATAAACGGCAGTAACAAAGAATTTCTTGTGAACAACAGCTATATATTGCGGGAAGAGCAGGGAGGAGGAGAAAAAACAGTCTTGCTTACTGTGAAGCGGGAAAACGGAGAAAAAACAAATACAGAAATCAAGGTGCGGGAAAGCCGTTATAAGGACGATGAACTGGAAGCACTGTATGAAAATATGCTGCAGGCAGTAATTAAAACAGCATTGGGTGAAAATGATTCATGGGACAATATTCATAAAGATTTGTATTTCATGCAGCAGATGGAGGGCTATCCGTTTCTATTGTCATGGGAGAGCGGCGATTACAGGTATGTTACAAACAGCGGAAAAATAGCAAAGTGGCAGGAGGTAAAGGACCTTACGCAGCCGTCAAAGCTGGTGGCGCTTACTTTGCGGGCGGAATATTATGATTTTGTCAGGGAGCACATTTTTTATGCCAATATTTGTCCCACCTTGGTGGAAACATTTGATGAAAAAACCGCAAACCTGTTAAAGCAGGCGGAGGAGGAAAATCCTTACCATAACAGAGTAATTCTGCCGGAGGTAATTGAGGGAGAAAAAGTGGTATGGACAGAAAGGACAGAGCATGTCAGCCGGAATATTTTTTTATGCACGCTGGCAGGAGCATTTGCAGTGTGGATACTGCATGACAAGGAATTACAAAAAAAGGCGGCTCTCAGAAAAGAGCAGATTGCCGGAGAATATCCGGCTGTAATCAGTAAGCTGTCCTTATATCTGGGAGCGGGTATGAGCTTAAAAGGTGCATGGGAAAAGGTGGCGGAGGAAGGCGTAAAAAATAAGCCGGCGAATCCCATATATGAGGAGATGCAGTTTACTTGCCATGAGATGGAAGGAGGAATTTCCGAAGCGGAAGCGTATGAGAGATTTGGAAAGAGGATAAGACTGCAGCGATATATCAGGCTTACGACGCTATTGGTACAGAATCTGCGGAAAGGAAATGCAGCATTGTTGTTTCAGCTTAGACAGGAGACTTTTTTGGCAATGGAAGAGCATGCTGCACGGATAAAAAGAGCGGGTGAGGAAATGGGAACAAAGCTGCTGTTTCCGATGCTGCTTATGATGGGAATGATAATGGTATTTATTATGGTGCCGGCATTTCTTTCGTTTTAACTTTTAACAAGAATAACAAACGACTGACTGTTTGTGAGGAAGGAGATATGTATGGAGAGAGAATATAGAAAGGGATTTTGCGATTTCTTGCGGGAAGAAGACGGTATGGGGACTGTGGAGGTGATTCTGATTATTGTAGTACTGGTAGGTTTGGTGGTTCTGTTTAAAAATCAGATAACGGCCATTGTACAGGCATTATTTTCTAAAATTACGTCCCAGATAGACAAGATGTAATGTATATGAAGAAGCAGAGGACAATACCAAGAAAAGAAGCAGGGGGGTATTTGACAGTATTTTTGTCGCTGATTCTGTCAGTTATGCTTTCTCTGTGTCTGACGCTTGTGCTGGGAGCACGGGAAAACAGCAGGCGCATGGAAATTGAATGTGTGACGGACATAGGAACGGATAGTATTCTGGCGGAATATCACAGAGAACTGTTAAGGCAATATGATTTGCTTTTTATAGACACTTCCTATGGAACCGCAAATGCGTCCTACTATCAGACGGCGGCGCACCTTCAAAATTATATAGCCTATAATCTGGGCGGAGAAGAAATCTTTCTTTCGGCGTTATACCGCAATCTCTTGAAGCTGGAGGTGGAGAGAGTAGATATTACAGCGGTTTCGGCAGCGTCAGACGATGGAGGCGCCGTGCTTAGAAGGCAGGCAGTGGATGAGATGTACCAGCGCGTAGGAATCAGTTATCTGAAGCAGATAGAAAACTGGGTGAACACCACACAGGAGTATGGGCTGGACACAAGGGATGTGCTGCAAGAGCGGGCAGAAAATGTAAAGCGGCTGGAGGAATGGGATACATTTCTGGAGGAGTACGGCGAAGGGAGCGAAACAACAAGGGATTTAGGAAATAAGGTGGTATCTGTCTGGGAGGCCGGCGTGCTGAGCTTTGTGGTAAAGGAGCCGGACAAGCTCTCCACAAGTACGATAGACGGGCAGCAGTATCTTTCTTCGAGACAGCTTTTGAAGGGAACAGGAATGAATCCGGCGATAACCTTTGGAGACGGCTTTTGGGAGCAGCTTATTTTTCATGAATATATATTGGCATATACAGGGCGTTACAATCAGGAAAAAGAGGGCAGCCATCTTAAGTATCAGACGGAATATATTCTTTCGGGAAAATCCAGTGATTTGGAAAATTTGAAAAGTGTCGTATATAAGCTGCTTGGAATCAGGGCTGCGGCAAATTTGATACATCTGCTGTCCAGCGAAGAAAAATGTATGATAGCTGAAGCAGCAGCCGCTATCATAGCGGCACTTCTGACAATCCCGGAAGCGGAACCGGTGTTTGTGGCGGTACTTATTCTCACATGGGCAATGGCAGAGAGCCTCTAT
>CAMWUP010000133.1 GCA_947177465.1 uncultured Lachnospiraceae bacterium | reverse complement strand
CTGCGACCTGTCCAGCACGACCGACCTGACTTGCGCCACATTGTTAATCAGAAAACCGGAAGATAACCGGTTTTTTGTATTGCAGAAATATTTCCTGCCAAAGTCAAAAGTAAGCGCTGTTGACATAAAGGATAAACGGGAAGCCCCGTACAGAAGGTGGGAAAAAGAGGAATGGCTGTCTGTCAGTGACGGCGCAACGGTTGATTTCCATGCGGTGACGGAGTGGTTTGCGGGCATGGTGCACCAGTATAATATCCGCCCGCTGTGGATTGGATATGACGCGGCACTGTCCGGTTACTGGAAGGAAGAAATGGAGGCATATGGGTTTGACATGGAAAAAATCAGACAGGGACCTTTTACGTGGACCTATCCTTTTAAGGAGCTGGGTGGATTGTTTGAGGAACACAGGATTTGTTACCAGAATAATCCGATACTCCGGTGGTGTCTTATGAATACGGCAAAGAAATCCACTAACAAGGACGGGATAGAAAGCATACAGCCGGTAAAAATCAACACATACCGGAGGATAGACGGGACGGTATCACTGTTAAATGCGTACACCTGCCTCAAGAACCATGAAGAGGAATATATTCGCTACATAAAGTAAGGAGCCGGAAATGGGTATTTTCAATAATTTATTTAAAAAAGTAAAAACAGTATTTGCAAACAGTTATTTCGGGTATCAGGCAAGAAGTTCCCCGTGGACTGCCGACGCATGGGAACATGATATTGTCCGTGGAATTGTGGACTGTATTGCCACACATGCAGCAAAGGGCATGATGCAGCATGTAATAGTGGGAAAAGACGGGCGTATCAGTGAGACAAAGCGGGATAGCAGGATAGTCCGGCTGTTGAATGAAAAGCCTAATGACATTATGTCCGGATTTGAACTTAAATACCGCTTTTTTGCCCAGCTTGAAACGCAGACAACAGCCGTTTTATATATAGAGTTTGAAAACGGGGAAGCGAAAGCGATATATCCGGTGGACTACAAGATGTTTGAGTTTCGCGAAGTGCAGGGCGGGGGCTGGGCAATCCTTTTTACGGATTATGAGGGTGTAGAGCAGGTGCTGCCGCTGGAGTGCTGTGTGGTGGTAAGGAAGTTTTATAATTACCGGCAGGCAGCAGGTGACGGAAACAGGCCAATCTATAATGTTCTGACCATGGCAAAGGCATCTGATGAGGGATTTGTACAGGCGCTTACAGTATCCAATAAGGTACGCGGTCTGATAAAGCAGAAAAAGGCAATGCTTGCCCCCGAAGACGTTAAAAAGAGCCAGGAGGATTTTGCAAGGCGGTTTGAGGATGCCGCAAGCAAGGGCGGTATTGTCGGTATAGATTCCATGGAAGAGTATGTTCCGCTGAATGTAAATACTTATGCCGCAAATGCGGCGCAGACAAAGGAAATAGCAGGGCGGTTTTATAGTTATTTCCGCACGCCGGAAGAGGTTGTGCAGAGCAGGTATACAGAGCAGACGGGACTTGCATGGTATGAGGCAGTAATAGAGCCGCTGTGGGAACAGCTTGCCGAAGCGTTGTCCAATGTGTATTTTTCATCAAGAGAAAAGGGTTGTGGAAATAAACTGGTTATTTCCGGCGGCGTGTTGATGGGTACGAGCTATCAGACAAGGGTAAACATTATAAATACAACGAAAGAGCTTGGCATGCTCACAATCAACGAGCAGCGCGAGCTTTTAGGGTATGCCCCTATAGAGGGCGGGGATATCCGCCAGGTATCGCTGAACTTTATAAATGCAGACAAACAGGATACATACCAGACAGGAAAGGAGAAAGAGGAGAAAAATGGAAAAACCGGAGAAAACGGGGAATGACAGCAGGCAGTTGAGGAAGGGCACAATGGCACGGAGTTTTCAGATGCATGTGCGGGAAGCCGGAACGGAAGGCAGTGAAGGGAAAAAGTGGGTGGAAGGGTATGCCGCAACCTTTGATTCCGAAACAGTCCTGTTTGAATTGGACGGGATTGAATACAAAGAAATGATATGCAAAGGCGCCTTTGATGGCTGCGAAATGGAAGATGTTATTTTTAATTATAACCATGGCGGCAAGGTTATGGCGAGGACCCGCAACAGTACCCTGCAGCTAAGCACAGATGATAAGGGACTGCATATCGGGGCGCGCCTTGATGGGACGGAAGAGGGACGCAGGCTGTATGAGGAAATCAAAGGCGGATATATTGACCGGATGAGCTTTGCATTTACTATACGGGAAGAAAGCTACGATAAAGATTCCCATTTGTGGAAGATACATGCAGTTAAGCGTTTGTATGACGTCAGTGCGGTGGATATTCCCGCTTATGATGATACATCAATTGAGGCAAGGAAGGGCTTTATTCTGGAGGCGGAAGCTCAGGAGAAAAGAGAACGTAAAGCGGCGGCTGAACTTCGGAAGCGGAAATTGGTGGCAGCTATAAAATTATCAATCTAACAGGAGGAAAGAAAATGTTAAAAAGATTACAGGAAATCGAGGCAAGAAAGAAGGAACTGCTGACAGAACTTGAAGGTGATGTCACAGAAGAGCGTATGGCGCAGATTGAGGCAGAACAGTCAGCTTTGGCGCAGGAGGAAAAAACACTGCGTAAAAAACTGGACATACGGGAAAGACTGGGGAACCGTACAGAATCACCGGAAGCAGGTGACGCGGACAGCGCGGAAACGCGTGCAAGACAGTTTGTGGAAACGAGGAGTACCACCATTTCTTCCGGCATGATTGCCGTGCCGTCAAACACGCAGAATGAAGTAAACCCCACATTGGAATCGGGCAGAAGCATACTGGATATGGTGCGCGTGGAGGACTGCCTTGGCATGGGAAGCAATATTGTGCCGTATGAAAAACCTGGCATGGCAGCAGATACCAGCAAAGAGGGCGAATCAAAGTCAAGTGATTTTGTCACGGACTATGCGGAAATTAAGCCGGTAACAGTAACCGTTTATACGGAAGTATCCAGAGAAACAAGGAAACTTACGCCCGTGAAATATATGGAGGCGGTGCAGCGTGCAGCTACTGCAGCATTACGGAAAAAAGTAGCAGCGCTGGTTGTGTCATCTGATGCAGAAGAAAACACAGTATTTTTTGGAATCAACAAGGCAAAGGCATGCAAAGATTCCATAAAGGAAATTGACAGCATTGACGCAACAACGTTGCGTGATATCATACTTTCCTATGGCGGTGATGAGGATGTGGCAGGCGCGGCCGTGTTGCTGCTGACAAAGAAAGACCTGCAGGCTTTTGGCGCTATAAGGGGCGAAAAAGAAAAGAAACCGGTATATGAAATTATTCCGGACACACAGAATCCGAACAGCGGTGTCATCAAAGATGGAGGTCTGTCCTGCCGGTATTCTTTAAATTCCAGACTTACTGCGCTGAGTGATGCAACAGCAGAAAGCGACGTCATGTATTATGGCAAGCCGATGGCTTATGAGGTAGATATATTTTCGGACTACACAATTACCGTTTCAGAGGAGGCAGCGCTTAAAAACAGAATGATTGCTGTACTTGGAGAGGTTATGGTGGGTGGCAATGTTACAACCTATAACGGATTCCTTAAAATCAGAAAAAAAGGAACTGCTTCGGCGGCAGTGCAGCAGGAGCCTCCAAAAACAAATGAGGGTTAATTTATGCTGAGGGATACGGTAAAAACGGCGCTCAGGCTTGGCGCGGCGGCGGGGGAGGCGCTTTCCCCTGAAATAGACCGGAATATTAAGGCAGCCCGTGCGGAGCTCATCCGCACGGGTGTGCCAGAACAAGCAGCAGAATCAGGACAGGCACTCATAGAAGATGCAATCGTTACATTCTGCCTTATGAAACTCGGAAACCAGAACCTATATGAACGATACAGGGAAGCATGGGAATATCAGATAGATTGTATCCGCAAGTCAGATATGGGGAGAATCAATGTACAATGAAGTGATATGGTTTAGCACGTACAAGCGGACGGATAAAATGGATAACAACGGCGACCCTGTGCTTGAAGAGGAGAAAACTTCCTTGATTTTTGCGCGAATCCGCTCCATCGGGCAGTCGGAATTTTATCAGGCGCAGACAAACGGGTTTAAGCCGGAGATTAAATTTATTATACCGGATTATCTGGACTATGGCGGGCAGGAATACCTGATTCATGAGGGTGTTCGGTATAAAATACTCAGGACATTCCGCAATGAGCAGAATGAGTTGGAAATAACATGTTACGGAGGTGTAAGAGATGTCAGTGCCGCCATCAGTGACTAAAATCAATAAAGACGGTGTGGAATTTGTTTCCAGTGTGGACAGGGCGAGCTATACCATGAAAGAACTGTGCAGGGCAGCGTTAAGGGACGTGGGAAAGTTTGTGTGCAAAAAATTCCGGACAGCGTACTATAACGCTTTTAGGAAACAGAGAGGGAGAGTCGGCAGGTTTACGCAGTACTGGGTAAAACATAAATATGAAGACTATCCTAATCTGCAGGTAGGAGTAAGACCAAATGCGTTTTATGGCGGGTTTCAGGAGCTTGGCAGCAGTAAAACGCCACGGATGGGGCTGCTACAAAAGGCTGTTTCCGATAACACCGCGGAAATCATAAAAATAGAAAGCAAATACCTTTCTGCGCTGGAAGATGAAGCTGAAGCCCTTTCCCTGATAAGCGAAGAGGATTATGGAGGAGATGGAGCAGAATGAACCAAAGCCTAAAACAAGTGCTTGAAGAGCTGACAGGGGCATATTACGAAGAGGCACCGAAGGACATAGCGTATCCATATGCGGTTTTTTCCATGAGGCGCATATCAGAATCAGATGGCAGACAGTCTTACAGCCTTGAAATCAATGTATGGGACCAGAACGCATATTATTCCCGCACGGAAAACATGATGGACGCACTGGAAAAGAAACTGCACCGGACCAATCATTTGACAGGTGAATATCTTATCCGCATATTTAAGGGAGTAAGACAAAACGTGCCAGACCCGGACAAGAGTATCAAACGGATAAGGGAACAATTTGAATTATATGTCTATGAAAGAGAGGATTGACAAGTGAAAAAGAAAAAAGTTTTTTCTGGATTTACCAGAACGACACCAGAGCACCTGCTGTTAGACGCAGGTGCTTTTTTCAAAAACTTTATTTATGAGCCTGGCGGAACGGATAATGATACTTATGATTCGGCTGTGTCAGCAGGTAAACTGATTGGAGCCACAAAAGGCGGCGGTGAGTTTTCTGCGGTACCTGCAGTCAGACAGATTGAGGTTGACGGCGTAAAGGGAAGGGCAAAGGGACTTGAAGTAATTGATTCATGGGACGTTTACCTAAAAGCAACTGTTCTGGAAGCCACATCGGAATCCATCAAAGCGGCCCTCTGCGCTTCCACGGTGGACATAGAATTGGATGCGGAATACGACATAATTGAGGGAAATTCCTCAATTGAGCTGGAAGATTATGTTGATAATGTTACGTGGATAGGAAAGCTTAGTGGTTCTGACAGCCCTGTTATCATACAGGTTTACAATGCATTAAATACGGACGGGCTAAAACTGACGGTGCAGGATAAAGCGGAGGCGACTATCCCAATGACTTTTTACGGGCACTATTCACAGGAAGAGCTTGACGCGCCGCCGTTTAAGGTTTTTTATCCCAAAAAGAAGACAACAGGAATTATAGAGAGTGCAACAGAAGGAGGTAAGGTCAATGAGGAAAATTAACACGGGAGATATCTTTAAACTGGCGAGAATTGTAACAGAAACGAAGATGACGGAAGCCATAAAGGAAGCATATCTGCAGGGAAAAAAAGAAGGCGTAGATGCGGAAGAAATAGGGATAAATACAGCCATGGAACTTATGATTTCCTGCAGCGGAAGAAAGACAGAAGATATGTTTTACTCCCTTTTAGGCGGAATCTGTGAAAAAGAACCCTGCGACATTGAAACGCAGCCTTTTGATGAAACGGTGAACGACATAAAACAGATTGTGAAAGAAAATGACATCATGAATTTTTTTACGCAGGCGTCCAGATTAGCCAAAGCTATCAAAAAATAACAGATTTGGTTTTTAGGCGGTATGGAGGAAATGTGAAAGACATTTTTTCCATGCCGTTTTTTGACGGTTATGAATTGATAAG
>CAMWUP010000132.1 GCA_947177465.1 uncultured Lachnospiraceae bacterium | reverse complement strand
GTCCTGTACGGCGTGTGTCCTATGCAGGCAGCCGGTATATGCTCCAAAAACAGTTCACGTTCTCCCTTCTCCTCGTGATAACAATACACCTGCCCGCTATAATTTCCAAAAAAACAAATTCTTTCCCCATCAAAATACTGCGCACCACGCATCCCCTCCCCCGCCTGCAAAGGCAGTTCTGTCGTTTGCTCCGTGACTTCGATATCATACAACTTTTCCTGCTGGTCTGCCGTGTTGCCGGCAGCATTGCCACCCTTACCGCCACAGCCTGTAATCAGCAAAATCGAAGACAAAAACAAACAAATTCCAATTTTCTTTTTCATAATCAGCTCACATCCTTTCACACATTTTCTCTATTTTATCATAACTTTTTCTGTTATTCCATAATGCGTCAAAATGAAGCTGCGAAATTTTGCAGATTGCTGCTGCGACCTTTTTACGTCCTACTCCTGCTCCGCAAGGTAAAGCCTGACCCTGTTTTCTATGATATCACTGATTTCTTCTATGCTTTTATCTCCCGTAAAATAAAGCTCTGCTTCCTCCCGTACAATAGCAAGAACCTGCTCTGTCCTGTGGGGTACAAGCTTCGCATTATCCAGACATTCCCAAAATCTGTCCAGCATTTCCTGTGAAATGATAACCTCCACTTCCCTGCCCTGTATAATCGTCCTGTAATCCCGTCCGCTGTCCTCATTGACACTGTCTGACAGCACTTCCGCATGCACGGGCAGAAGATGGTCCGACAGCACAAGCTTCTGGTTCTCTTCTTCCAGCAAAAATCGTATAAACTGCCACACCCCCTCCTTGTTTGCGGAGTCGGCATTCATGGCAATATGGTGCATCCTCAGGCAGCTTGCCATACCGTCTTCTGCAGGGTATCCGACCATCACCATTTCTTCCTGCGTGGCGTACGCATCATATGCTGCAAAGCTCGAAAACCCCCACGTGCTTACAGGATAAGCGGCTTCCTCCCATTCTCTGTTCCTCTCCGTCATGCCGTATTCTTTAGAAACCCTCAGTATTTTCTCCCATAGTTCCCCGCTGAAATTGCAGTTTTTCTGTTCCCAGTCCACCATGCCATAGAAATCTTCAGATATCCAAAAAAAATACCGCAGCAGTGCATCAGACGTATAATCATCTGTGGAATTAAAAATCATCTGTCCATCATAGCGTTCCATATTGTCTAAAAGAGCTGCCAGTTCAATCTGCCGGCTGCCACCCGTCAGTTCTTCCCTGATGTACATGGTGTCTGCACACATTTCATATCCGACGCTGTAAAGCCCTTCTTCCCTGTCGAAATTTTGAAATGCTGCCGGATAATAATCGCTCCTGTCAATTGTGCTCTGTGCAAAATAAGGTTCCAGATTTTCCAGCGCCCCTTTTGCGGCAAGCGCATAGATATCCGATACCACATCGTCTTCAAACATATCCGGTCCTTTTCCCGTGGCAATTTCCATATCGGTGCGCGTCACAAAGTCTCCATAAACCTCACCGTTCCTGTCCTGCAAAAACACATGGTATTCCTGACTTTGCTGATTGAACCTTGCCACCAGCAGCTTCAGCCCGCTGCTCGCGTATACCACCCTGAACACCAGCGGGATTTTATCCATTTCATCCGGATTTATTATCCTTATCCCTACTGTATAAAAATCTTCTTGCGGCGTTCTTCCCTGCAGCATCTCCATGCCGCCATCCTCTGATATTTTAAAAGTATAAAAAAAATTGCTGTTTATATTAGGGCTGTAAGAAGTGCCGCTCCACCTCATATACCAGATTTTTTCCCCGCTTCCGACATCCAAATCATATACCCCTGTGAAGTCTATCACCAGAACGCCCTTTGCCGCTCCCTCAGCTATGCCGAAGCAGTCCGAAAGTGCGTAATTGCCTGACAGTGCCCCCGTCTTTGGATTCATGGTTTTCAACACATAATCATACCTGCTTCTGTTTTCTGTTACCAGAATAACATCGCCCTCTTTGGACAGACTGATATCCCTTATGCTTTCTTCCGTCTTGACTTCATATGCCTTTTCCCCGTCTGTATTCAGCACCAGCAGTGAAATACCATTCAATATATAAAAGCGCTCCCCGTCCCTGCACCACTTACACCCTGCGCTCCTGCGGGTTGACTGCACTTCCTCTAGAAGAAGCTCCCGTTCGCCCTGCTCCTCATAGTAGCAGAATACCTGTCCTTCCTCATTCCCGATATACCAGATTCGCTCTCCGTTATAATACTGCGCTCCAAGGAAAACCTCCCCCGCCTGTATGGGAGATGCCAGCTTTTCCTCCTGCATTTCAAGATCATAAATCCCATCCGCCATCATGCGTTCTATGGCTGCAGCGTCCGAAATATCTCCTGTCTGTACACCGCTTTCCATGCTGCCGCTGTTTTCTGCAGGCCGCCCGCTGCCCTTGCTGCCGCAGCCTGCAAGCAGCGTAACGGCGGACAAAAGCATACAAATCCACCTTTTATTTTTCATGCATGTTTTCCTTTCTATCTTGATATCTCTCTAAACTTATGAGGGGCGGTCGTACCACCCCCTCAATAATCAAACCGCTCCAATGCAACAGACGTCAGCACATAACCGGAATCCGTGATATCATAAAGAAATACAAAGCACCAGCCCAGTCCATACTCACTGTAGCCGGAAGCTACCTGTGCCTCATAGCGCAGAGTAACAGTACCATGTTCCTCCATATACCTTACCGCCTGACTTTGCAGTGTGTCGACACTCCATGCTGTGCGTCCATATTCCGTCACCTTTCCCGTCTCATCATAAATCCCCAGTTCCTCAACCTGTTCTTGAAAGGAAGTGTGCATCTCCTCCTTCCTGTCAATACCATACTGCGGCATTTCAATATGTATCCAGTAATCGTCCTCGTAGGTTACGGTAAATGGGAATTCCTGTAAAGATTCCCAGCCGCGCCATGTCACATCCCCAAGCTCTCTGTATCCTCCCTCACCATTGGAAAGATACACATCCTGCCGGATTTCCGTGCGGTAAGCCTCGCCGCGCAACAACACATCAAGGATACCGTCTCCATTCACATCTATCAGGCAGATTTCCGGCGGCTCCGCTCCCTGCGGACTGTAACCTGCAAAAGAAAAATCGTACTCTTCTCCCTGTATGCTTACCCTTGCCGATTCATATCTGTCGTCTACACATAGAGAAATCTGCATATCTTCTGACAAATAAGAAAAACTGACCAAATCCGCACTTCCTGGGTCAGCTCCCACAAATTCCATCGCTTCCATGGAAAGTTCTCCATTCAGCGGCATGTGCCGCCTTTCCTCATAAGAAGCTTCTTCCTTCTTTGCCCCACAGCCGGACATCACAACAAATAAAATACCTATGATAAAAATGAACGCGATACAGCGCCGCAATGTGTACATATGACAAAAATCTCCCATCATCTTTTATACAGTATCCCATACTCCAAAACACGATGCCATAGCGTTTTGCGCAAATTGAAATAACATGCAAAAATCTCCCTGAAAATAACATTTCAGAGAGATTTCTTTTATCACTATGTTTACCGGATTTCACCTTTATTTTCCTACTCACTCATCGCAAACTGGCTGTTATACAACTCCGCATAAAAACCGTTCTGCGCAAGCAGTTCCTTATGGCTGCCCTGCTCGATGATATGCCCGTCCTTCATCACCAGAATGATATCCGCGTCCACAATCGTGGAGAGGCGGTGTGCGATGACAAAGCTGGTGCGTCCTTCCATCATTTTGGCAAATGCTTTTTGAATCCGGATTTCCGTTCTCGTATCGATGGAAGAGGTCGCCTCATCCAGAATCAGCATGGGCGGCAGGCAGAGCATAACGCGGGTGATACAGAGAAGCTGCTTCTGCCCCTGGGAAAGTCCTTCCCCGTCCTCGGAGAGAACCGTGTCGTAGCCTTCAGGCAGACGCTTGATAAAACTGTGGGAATGCGCCGCCTTTGCCGCAGCAATGACCTCTTCGTCCGTGGCGTCCGGTTTTCCCATCACAATATTTTCCCGCACGGTTCCCGACTTCAGCCATGTTTCCTGTAAAACCATGCCGTAATTTTCCCTGAGGCTCTTTCTCGTTATCTTCCGGATATCGGCGCCGTCCACCGAAATACTGCCGGAGTCCACGTCGTAGAAGCGCATGAGCAGATTGATAATTGTAGTCTTGCCGCATCCGGTAGGTCCCACAATGGCAACGCGCCTGCCGCTCTCCACGCGCAGATTCAAGTCCTCTATCAGCTTTCTGTCCGGCACATACGAAAACGCCACATGGGAAAGCTCTACCCTTCCCTCCACATTTTGCAGCACAAGGGCGTCCGCAGGCTCCTCCACCTGAGGCTCCTCCTCAATCAGTGCAAAAATACGCGCCGCACATGCCAGCGCATTCTGAAACTCTGTAAACACGCCGGAAATTTCATTAAAGGGCTTGGTATACTGGTTGGCATAGCTTAAAAAGCAGGTGAGCGTTCCCACGGAAATGCCTCCGGTTCCCGTAACAAGCCCTCTGATAACGGAAAAGGCTCCCGCTACGCAAACGCCCGTGTAGACGAGGCTGTTGACAAACCTGGTCGATGGGTTGGTCAGGGACGAAAAGAAGGTTGCATGCAAGGAATAACGCGCAAGCCTGTCGTTAATCTCATCAAAACGGGACAGCGCCTTTTCCTCGTAGGAAAAAGCCTGCACCACCTTCTGATTTCCTATCATTTCATCTATCAGCGCCGTCTGCTCGCCCCTTGTCTCCGACTGCAGCTTAAACATTTTATAGGTTCTTCTCGCGATAAATGCCGCCACGAAAAGACTTACCGGCGTGATGCAGACCACCACCAGCGTAATTCCCACATTCTCCCGAAACATAAACAGAAGCGTTCCTAAAATCGTAATCACGCCTGTGAAAAGCTGCGTAAAGCCCATAATCAGACCGTCCGAAAACTGGTCCACATCTGCAATGACGCGGCTCACAATTTCACCATAAGGATGTGCGTCCAGATATTTTAACGGCAGCATCTGAATCCGTTCAAATGCGTCCCTTCTGATGTCGCGCACCACATGATATGCGATTTTGTTGTTGCACACGCTCATCACCCACTGGGACACCGCCGTACATGCAATGACGATTCCCATCCTTTTTAAAATCCCGAAAATAACCGCAAAGTCTACCTTCCCCGGCTCTATGATATAGTCGATGGCGTCGCCCGTCAGTATCGGAATATACAGGGTCAGCGTTACCGTCACTGCCGCGCACACAATGGAGCAAATCAGGAAAAACCAGTATTTTCCGATATAACGGAATACCTTCTTCAGAGTCGCAAGCTGTCCTTTTTGCTTTTTATTTTCTGCCTTGTCCGTCTTTCTGCCCATTATGCCGTCACCTCCCCTCTTTTATCGGGGTATTGGGAATAATAAATCTCCTGATAAACCTCACAGCCGCGAAGCAGCTCTTCATGGGTTCCCATACCTGCCACCTCGCCGTCATCCAGCACGATGATTTTATCCGCATGTAAAATAGACGAAGCACGCTGAGACACAATAAAGACCACCGGTGCTTTTTTCATGCCGTGAATCGCCCGCCGCAGCTTTAAATCCGTCGCATAATCCAGCGCCGATGCGCTGTCATCCAATATCAATATCTCAGGCTGCTTTACCAATGCTCTCGCAATGGTAAGCCGCTGCTTCTGTCCGCCCGAGAGGTTCTTACCGCCCTGACTTATCTGCGTTTCCATTCCATCCGGTTTGCTGTCCACAAACTCAGCGGACTGTGAAATCTCCAGCGCCTCACGCAGCAGAGCGTCCTCTGCCTCCCGCGCCTTCAGGGCATTTTCTTCGCCATCCGAAGCTTCCCTGCCCATCAGCAGATTTTCCCGGATAGTTCCCTTAAAGAGCACCGCCTTCTGCGGCACCACGCCGATTTTTGCCCGAAGCGCTTTTAAGGAATATTCCGCAGCGGGAACGCCGTCAATTTTTACACTGCCTTCTGTCGCCTCATAAAAGCGGGGAATCAAATTCACCAGCGAAGACTTTCCGGAACCCGTGCCGCCGATGATGCCGATTGTCTCGCCCTTCATCGCCGTAAAATGAATATCTGTCAGGCTTTCTGCACCCGCGCCCGGGTAGGTC
>CAMWUP010000131.1 GCA_947177465.1 uncultured Lachnospiraceae bacterium | reverse complement strand
GGTATACCGTATCACCAAAAAGGCAATGGACGACGGGCGTGCCGTGCTTTTTTCCGCACTGTATCTGTTCAATCCCGCTGTTTTCTTAAATTCCTCCGTCTGGGGACAGGTTGACGCCGTTTTTACTCTCTGCGTGGTCTTAATGTGTCTGTTCTTAACTGAGGAAAAAATGGTTCCCGCCTACATCGCCTTCGGCGCCGGTGTGCTGCTCAAGCCGCAGACGCTTGTGTTTACCCCCGTATTGATTTACGGCATTGTAGAGCATGTTTTTCTCAACCGTTTTTCCGTGCGGTACTTTTTCCACAACCTTTTCTCCGGACTATGTGTTATTTTCTGCATGGTTCTGCTCTGTATGCCCTTCGAGCTCGGAACAGTTATCACGCAGTATGCCTCCACGCTCAGTTCCTATCCTTATATTGCAGTAAATGCCTTTAATCTGTGGGGCTTTTTCGGTCTGAACTGGGTATCACAGGAAAACCGGCTGTTATTTCTGACTTATGAACAGTGGGGACCCGTCATCATTGTCCTGATTGTGCTGCTTTCTGCATATTTTTTCTTCAAAAACAGAAGAAATCCTTCCCGCTATTTTACCTCTGCGGGCGTTTTGATTGTTTCCATGTTCCTGTTTTCCGTCAGGATGCATGAGCGCTATCTGTTTCCGGCTCTCATTCTGCTTCTGCTCGCCTATATCAAAAGACCTGCACAGGAAATTTTCCTCTGCTTTACAGGATTTTCCGCACTGCATTTTTACAATACGGCGTATATTCTCTTCTTTTATAATCCGCAGACCTACAACCGGAAATCACCGTTTTTCCTTATTATTTCCGCATTGATGGTGCTCTGCGGCCTCCTCTTTTACAGAACGCTTTATCAGTACGACGTCCTGCGCACCCGCATAAAGGGAGGCGGCTTTGCCTTTTCCCCCATCACGCTGCCAAAGCGTCGGGAAAAAACAAACGAGCCGAAACCGCCAAAATATATGCCAATGCCTTCCGAAAAGAAGCTGCCTTTTATCTGGGCTGATTTTATCATCATGCTTTCCATTACCGCCGTCTATGCTTGCTTTGCCCTGTATGATTTGGGCGATATGCACGCACCACAGTCAGAATATCTGATGGAACAGGGAGATTCCATCACGCTCTATGCCGGTGAAGACAAGCTTCCATCACGCCTTTACTGGTACAACGGCTGCTATGACCACCGCCAGTTTGCACTTGAAGTAAAGGAAAATGCGAATGACGAATGGCACACCGTAGAGGACTTGGAGCAGTTCTATATGACCTCCGTATTCCGCTGGGATTCTACTGCCCTGCCAAACAACAGCCGCTATATTAAAATCACCTGCCTGTCGGACAAAGCGTCTATCATGGAGCTGAAGCTGGTTGACGCAGATGAGAACGCTTTTATGCCATTCAATGCTCCCGACTATCACGAGCTGTTTGACGAAGGCGATTTGTTCCCGCAGGCTGCAAGCTTTCGCAACGGAACTTATTTTGACGAAATCTATCACGCACGGACAGCCTATGAATTTCTGCACGGGCTTCCCACTTATGAGACGACCCATCCGCCTTTGGGCAAAGGCATCATGTCCATCGGCATTTCACTCTTCGGTATGACGCCTTTCGGCTGGCGTATTATGGGGACCCTCTTAGGCATCCTTATGCTGCCCCTTATTTACCTGATAGCACGCGGCATCACAAAGGAACGCCCTCTTGCAGGACTTGCCTGCCTCTTGTTTGCCGTCGACTTTATGCATTTCACCCAGACAAGGGTTGCCACCATAGACGTCTTTGTCACCTTCTTCATTCTGCTAATGTATTATTTTATGTACCGCTACTGCAGAATGAGCTTTTATGATACTTCGCTTGTCAAAACCCTGCTGCCTCTCGGCGCCTGCGGCATTTCCATGGGGCTTGGCATCGCCTGCAAGTGGACGGGAATTTACGCCGGCGCAGGACTTGCCATCCTGTTTTTTGCCACTTTGTACCGGCGCTACCGCGAGTACCGCTATGCCAAAAACGAACCCGATGGCATATCCAACGGAATTACCCACAGGAGGATAATACGCAGCTTTGCGCCCCATACACGAAAAACGATTCTATTCTGTATTGTATTTTTCGTACTGGTTCCCGCGGCCATTTATGTACTCTCCTATATACCGTTTGTCAGCAGACACACCGGACTGTTCTCCAAAATGTGGAATAATCAAATTTCCATGCTGAGCTATCACGCCAATCTGGAAGCCACACACGCCTATGCTTCCCCCTGGTATGAATGGCCCACCATGATACGCCCAATATTCTATTATTCAGGCATTATCGGTGGCAGCACAAGACAAGGCATCAGTGCTTTCGGCAATCCGCTTGTATGGTGGGTCGGGATTCCGGTATTCTTCTATGTTGCCTATTATGCCCTTTTCAAAAAAGACAGAACGGCAGCCGGTCTCTGTATTGGCTATCTGGCGCAGTATCTGCCCTGGTGCCTGGTGCCGCGGCTTACCTTTATTTACCACTATTTTCCCAGTGTACCATTCGTCATTCTTATGATTGTGTACGCCGCAAAACAAAGAAAAGACCGGATGAACGAAGGAAGCTACCGGATGGCGTTCGGTCTGTATGCCGCCGCCTCCGTATGGCTCTTCCTTATGTTCTATCCGGTTCTGTCCGGTCAGACTGTCAGCATCTCCTATGTTGACAAGCTCTTGCGCTGGCTGGATAGCTGGGTGCTGATATATGGCTGATGAGATGCCAATTTTCCGTCTGGCTTTCAATAAACTTCAATACGCTTTCCTTCCCGTACAAATACGGGAAGGATATCGAGCGGCGCCTCCACCGTGATTCTTTCACCGCCCGCATACTGCTTTCCCGTCGCAGCTTCCGTCCATGACAGACCGGCGGGCAGGTACACGCTTCTCTCCCGCATCCCCATTTCCATAACCGGCGCCACCAAAAGGTCAGGACCAAACATATACTGATCCTCCGTCTCCCAGCAGATTTTATCCTCAGGAAAATCAAAGAACATGGGACGCATAACAGGCGCTCCCGTCTCACTTGCCTGCTTCATACACTCTCTGATATAAGGGCGCAGTCTTTCTCTCACAAACAGATATTTCTTTAATATTTCATAATTGTCCTCGCCAAAGCTCCAGACCTCATTGTCCTGTCCGGAGGTAAGCTGGCGCACATTATTGATAAACTCCTGCTCCCGCTCATACCATGGGGAACGCTCTCCATGCATACGAAATACGGGACAGAAAGCGCCCCATGCAAACCATCTGACCAAAAGCTCTTTGAAATACGGGTCGCTGATATCGCCACCGACAAAGCCGCCGATATCGGAGGTCCACCACGGAATTCCCGCCATTCCCATATTCAATCCTGCCTGAAGCTGCTCCCGCATTGCCCTAAAGGAAGAATGAATGTCGCCGGACCATGTCAGCACGCCATACTTCTGGCTTCCCGCCCATGCGCAGCGCACCAGCGACAGAATGTCTTTTTCGCCTTCTGCCTTCAGCCCGTCAGAAAAGCCCTTCGCATACATAAGCGGATAAATATTGGTACACTGGAGCGCCGGTCCTGCATAATAGCGGTAGTTGTCAAAATCGTAAGGTCCGTACTCCGGTTCCGCCTCGTCAAGCCAAAAGATGCGGATTCCCTTTTTATAGTAATTTTCCTTACACTTTTCCCAGACAAATCTCTGCGCGCCGGGATGGGTCGCATCGTAAAATACGGTATTGCCCATCCATGTCATATGGTTGACATTCCCTCTGTCCGCGCGCACCAGATAGCCCTTACTGTTCATCTCGCCAAAATTCTCGCTCCGCTCATCAATCGTAGGCCAGACGGAAACCACCGTCTCAATACCGAGCTCCTTTAATTCCTTTACCATGGCTTCCGGATCCGGCCAGTCACGGGGTTCAAATTTGAACTCTCCCTGCATGGTCCAATGGAAAAAATCCACCACGATAGCGTCCATGGGCAGTCCTCTGCGCTTGTGTTCTCTTGCAACGGCAAGAAGCTCGTCCTGATTGCGGTAGCGCAGCTTACACTGCCAGTAACCCAGTCCAAATTCCGGCATCATAGGCGTGCGCCCTGTTGCCGCGCTGTAATTGCGCTCGATATCCGCCGGCGTATCTCCTGCCGTGATAAAATAATCCAGCTTTTTGGTGCTCTTTGCATACCACTCAGTTTTGTTCATGCCAAAGCTTGCTGTTCCGATTGCAGGATTGTTCCAGAAAAATCCATATCCCCTGCTTGACACAAAGAAAGGCACGCTTGCCTGTGAATTCCGATGCGCCAGTTCTAAGACCGCACCCTTTTTATTCAGATGCTTTTCCTGGTACTGCCCCATGCCAAATATTTTTTCATCGTCATACGCCTCAAAGCGTGCCGTCAGCTCATAATCGCTGCTTCCCTTTATCGGCTTCAGCTCCCTTGCATCCACCCGCAGCGGCACGCAGTAGCGGTTGATACGATTGCGATTGCGCCAATACTCTTCCGTCAGGATTTCTCCCTTATCATTCAAAAAGCTTATCCACCCCTCCGGACTTACCCGCGCCGTTATCTTTCCGTTTTGGAGCGTCGTAACCGTCCCCTTTTGGTGGTATTTTACCCATTCCTCGCCCTTATACCACGGGTCCGTCGTGTCGATTTCCACAAACGTAATCACGGGTGTCACCGCCTTTACCGGCTCGCACAACGCCCATTCATTCCCGTCCATCACAGGTTCCGCTGTCATCCGCACACGCAGGGAATCCTCCCCCCAGCACTCAATCCAGACCTGCGAAACGCCCTCTTCTATCACAATCCGGTTTCCTTCCTGTCTGACCATCATTTTACTCCTCCTTCTCATTCTGAAAGGCTGCCGACACATTTGCCCGCTCATACCGCTGCTTTTTGCACGCCGTTCGTTTTGTCTATTATAACGGAAAAAAAGGCGCTGCGGAACCCCTATTTTTCGATAGTTTGCAATATACATAATATGTGTAAAGAACCGATTGACAAGAGAAATTCGCGCCTATATAATCAAACTAAATTGCCGAAAGCCGCGCTGCCCGTAACCCCGGCGTAGAAAGGAAAACTCATGAGCAACATTAAAATTGTAGCAGACAGCACCTGCGATTTGTCTCAGGAACTGATTAAAAAATACGACATCAGCATCATCCCCCTGTGTATCATCATGGGTGAGAAAAGCTATTATGACAAAATTGAAGTCACACCGGAGGAAATTTTTGACTGGGCGGACAAAAACCGCACTACGCCAAAAACGGCTGCGGTTACTTTTGAGAAAGCAGAAGAAATTCTAAAGCCTTTCATCGATGCTGGAAATGACATTATCTTTTTCGGTATTTCCACGCAGATGAGCACTACCTGCAACGTCATCCGCATGATTGGAGAAAATATAGATGCTGCGAACACTGCTACAATCCATGTCATCGACTCCATGAACCTCTCCACCGGCATCGGGCTTCAGGTATTGTATGCCGCCCGCCTTGCCAAAGAAGGAAAAAGCGCGGCAGAAATTGTCACACTAGTAGAAGCACGCAGAAAAGATGTACGCGCCAGCTTTGTGGTGGATACCTTAACCTATCTCGCAAGAGGCGGACGCTGCAGCTCCGTCACGGCACTGCTCGCCAACACACTCAAGCTAAAGCCCGAAATCGTAGTGACGGACGGCGCCATGAACGTGGCAAAAAAATACAGGGGAAGCTTAAAATCCGTTATTCTGAAATATGCAAAGGATTTGGAACCACAGTTACTTCATGCGGACAAGTCCTGTGTGTTTATTACCCACTCCGGCTGCGATGACGACATCACCGAAGCCGTGCGTGAGTACTTAAAAAGCCTGAACCATTTTGACGCTGTTTATACCACCCGCGCAGGCGGCGTCATTTCCAGCCATTGCGGTCCCGGCACACTGGGCGTACTGTTTTATCTGGATGTATAGCTGTTATTATATGGAACAGTCAAATCAGAAGTTGCGGGAATGGATTTGCATTTGTACTGCCGCTTTTTCGGGTCATAGATTTTGTTGCCCTGCGGTAAAAGTCAGAATATTTTGTTGTTATCTTTATCTACAATTTCGACAAGACTTCCATTTTCAATTATGCAGATTGTGCCGATGGGCAGGTGCATTACAGAAAGTGCTTCCTTGCAAAAATTAAGTAGCTGATATGTATAAATCC
>CAMWUP010000130.1 GCA_947177465.1 uncultured Lachnospiraceae bacterium | reverse complement strand
ATATTGTAGAATAGAATACATCAAAAGGCAAATATAAATATATGAAATTGATATAGAAAATTAAGAATTTTTCTCTTGCGCGAATTTCGACAAAAAGTTACAATTTTATTATAACAGACAGATTGAGATGTGATGGAAATTGGTATTTAACAGTGTTGATTTTTTATTGAAATTTTTGCCGATTTTCCTATTGATTTATTATATTACGGAAGCAAGATACAGAAATGTGGTGCTTTTTATAGGCAGCATATACTTTTATGCGTACGGGGAGCCTGTATATGTGCTGTTGCTGCTGGCTTCCATGGTGGTAAATTATGAGGTAGGAAAGCGGCTCGATATAAAGCGAAAAACAAAGCAGACAAAAAGAAGATTGCTATTTTGGGCGACGGCTGCGGCGGATGTAGCGGTGCTGGCATTTTTTAAATTTATTCCGGAGGTTTTTCTGGCGAACGTAAAGCTGGGACTGCCTTTGGGAATTAGTTTTTATACCTTTCAGGTGCTTTCGTATCTTGTGGATGTATATCGGGGGGATATCCGCACGGAACATTCCTTCGTGAAGCTGGGC
This sequence comes from uncultured Lachnospiraceae bacterium, assembly GCA_947177465.1. Taxonomy (GTDB): domain Bacteria; phylum Bacillota; class Clostridia; order Lachnospirales; family Lachnospiraceae; genus Acetatifactor. The sequence goes on along the minus strand of CAMWUP010000130.1, from coordinate 5,638 downwards.
ACTTATATCAGTATGTTTCCGCAGCTTGTGGCGGGACCTATTGTCACTTACAGCGAGGTTTCCAGAGAATTGAAGTTCCGCAGATGTACGCTGGCACAGTTTGACGGGGGTCTGAAGCGGTTTGTATGGGGACTGTCGATGAAGGTGCTTCTGGCGGACCGGCTTGCTATTTTGTGGCATGAAATACAGACGACGGGCTTTGTCAGCATATCGACACCGCTGGCGTGGTTCGGTGCAGTCGGTTATTCCATGCAGATTTATTTTGATTTTTATGGCTATTCGCTGATGGCGGTTGGTCTGGGTGAGATGTTGGGCTTTTCCCTGCCGGAGAATTTTGATATGCCTTATATCTCAAAAAGTGTCCGCGAATTTTACAGAAGATGGCATATGACGCTGGGCAGGTGGTTCAGAGATTATGTTTACATTCCTTTAGGCGGCAGCAGAAAAGGCGTTTTCCGTACAGTATTGAATCTTCTTGCAGTATGGATACTTACCTCGTTTTGGCACGGCGGCAGCCCGAATTTCCTGATTTGGGGGTTGAGTTTGTGGCTTTTGATTACGCTCGAGCGGCTGCTGGACAAGAACAACCGAATCAAGAAGAGCAGAGTTCTTTCCCATCTTTATGTGCTGTTTGTGATTCCGCTGACATGGATGTGCTTTGCCATTACTGATATATCTGAGCTGCAGGTCTATTTTGGCAGAATGTTTGGATTTACAGCGGGAATCAATGTGAATCCTGCGGACTTTGTTAAAGCGGCCGGCAATTATGGCGTATTGTTTGTAGTGGGGATTTTTATGTGTACGCCAATCTCCAAAAAGCTGTTTGAGCGCTACCGCAATAAGCTTGTGGGTATGCTTGTTCTGGCGGCTTTGTTCTGGTGGTGTGTATGGCGGATTATGACGGAAGGAAATAACCCCTTTATGTATTTGCGTTTTTAGTATGTAGCTGTGCGTATGTGCTTCGGATTGATTGTTTATAAAAAGGAAGTTATCGTGTGAAACTGAAAGAAAATATAAAGTATCTGTATTTTATTTTTATACTGGCTGTTGGGGGCATTGTGTTTTATTTTCGGGAACCGCTTTCCGTGACGGCGCAGAACATATTAAAGCCTTACAGACAGGCAGTGGATTTTACAGGGAACTCTGTTATAGAGCCTGAAACCGGAAAGGAAGACGTGTCGGGTGGGGATGATTTTGCGGAAAGCGTATCCGAAGGAGATGCCATAGGAGATGTGTCTGACGGGGACGGCAGTGTGCAGGAGGATGTATCGGGCGGAGATGCTGTTGAAAATGAAGCGGAGCAGCCGCTGGTGTGGGAATACATGACGGTTGACGAAGCCTGGTTCGACGATGCATTGTTTATCGGTGACTCCCGCACGGTAGGCATGGCAGAATACGGCGGCCTTGACAATGCCACCTTTTACGCTTCGACCGGTCTGACAATCTACAAGCTGTTTACGGCTGAAATTGTGCCTGTGGAAGGCAGCAAGCAGAAAATTACGATTGAAGAGGCATTGAGTGAAAGACAGTTTGCAAAGATTTATCTGATGATAGGTATCAATGAGATGGGAACCGGCACCGTGGAAACCTTTATGGAGAAGTATACGGAAGTGGTTGCAAGGCTGCAGGAGCTGCAGCCGGATGCCGTTATCTATCTGCAGGCGATTATACGTGTAAGCAGCGAGCGTTCCGCGAAAGGAGATTATATCAACAACGAGGGCATTGATTTGCGGAACGAGGAAATTGCAAAGCTGGCTGACAATGAAAAGATTTTTTATTTGGACGTCAATCCTGTGATTTGCGATGAGGATGGCGGTTTGGAAAAGAGCTATACCTTTGACGGCGTTCACTTGATGGCAAAGTACATCTCCATCTGGAAACAGTTTTTGATGGAACATGCCGTGCAGTTTTACTAAGGAAGCGCAAAAAGCGATAAATATTGGTTGACGTATATTCCTCTCTTGGATAAGATATTAGATAGGGTTTTATAAAAATTTAATATGATTCAAAGGAGGAGTATATGAGCAACGAGAAAAAGAAGCAAAAGGCAGTGCTGGGAGAGAGCGGTATTTATGATGCCAGACAGTTGGGGGCGCCCAAAATGGCTGTTCTGGGAATCCAGCATATGTTTGCCATGTTCGGGGCTACGATTCTGGTTCCCATGCTGACAGGACTGGACGTGTCCACCACATTATTGTTCGCGGGTCTTGGAACCCTGCTGTTTCATTTGCTTACAAAAGGCAGGGTGCCGGCATTTTTAGGCTCCTCTTTTGCATTTCTGGGCGGCTATTTCGCAATCTGTCCCAAGCTGGCTGACGCCGGCGGCGAGTCGACGATTCCCAATGTGGAGATGATTCCTTATGCCTGCTTTGGCGTGGCGTGCGCCGGTTTGGTTTATTTGGCGCTTGCCGGTCTGATTAAAATATTCGGAACGGGAAAGGTCATGAAGTTTTTCCCGCCTGTGGTGACGGGACCGATTATCATTGCGATTGGTCTTACCTTATCGCAGTCTGCGATTACCAACTGCGCTGATGACTGGCCTATCGCTCTGATTGCAATCGCGTTGGTGATTATCTGCAATATCTGGGGAAAAGGTATGATAAAAATTGTGCCGATTATCATTGGTGTTGTAGGTTCTTATCTTGCGGCGGCATGCTTTGGTAAAGTGGATTTTGCGAAGGTTGCCGAGGCAGCATGGATTGGCAATCCCATCAAGTGGGATCACACGGTATTTTATATGTTTGGACAAGGTGTTGACAGCGGGCTGCTGATTACGTCGGTTATTACGATTATACCGATTGCGCTTGCTACCATGGTGGAGCATATTGGGGACATTTCTGCAATTTCTTCAACGGTGGGTAAAAATTATATCAAGGACCCGGGGCTGCACCGTACCCTTCTGGGGGATGGTCTTGCAACAGCGCTTGCGTCCCTGTTCGGCGCACCGGCAAATACAACCTACGGCGAGAATACAGGCGTGCTCTCCCTGACAAAGGTTTATGACCCTGCTGTTATCCGGCTTGCGGCATGCTTTGCAATTCTCTTTTCCTTTTCACCTAAGTTTGCGGCGATTATCGGCTGTATGCCAACGGCTACCTGTGGCGGCGTTTCGCTGGTGCTTTATGGTATGATTTCTGCAGTCGGCGTCCGCAATATTGTGGAAACGCAGACGGACTTTACCAAGAGCCGCAACGTTATTATTGCAGCGCTTATCCTTGTGCTGTCCATTGGCATCAAGTTCTACAATGCGGATGGCGCGATTGTGTTCCAAATAGCGGATGCAACGATTAAGCTTTCCGGTCTTGCAGTAGGTGCGCTTACCGGTATTTTGCTGAATGCGATACTGCCCGGCAAGGATTATAAGTTTGATGAAGAAAAACCGGATGATACGGGAGTTAATTTCGGAACCGGAAGATAACGGCATAAAAGGAAGATTGTATGTTTTTGAAGCGGGCGGGAAATCGGAAGGGGTTTCCCGCCTGTTATGTTTTTAGATTGTGCGACCAACAGGACAGTGCTGCATATAATAGAAGGGAAAAGCCGCCATCTGCGGCGAGGAAAGGATATTTTGTATGAAAGTAGTGGATATGCACTGTGATACCATATCGGCGCTTTTAGCCGAAAAGCGAGAGGGAAAGACGGCAGAGCTTAAGGAAAACGGCTGTCATGTGGATATTCTGAAAATGCAGAAGGGAGACTATCTGCTGCAGAATTTTGCCCTTTTTGTGGATATGGAGGCGTGCGCCGACCCATGGGAGGAGGTGCAGGCGCTTTTTGCGCTTTATGCGCAGGAGCTGGAGGCAAATCGCGAGTGGATTGCACCGGTACTTACATGGAGTGATATTGAAAAAAACAGGGCGGCGGGCAGAATGTCCGCCATGCTCACGGTTGAGGAGGGCGGCGTGTGCGGCGGCAGCCTTGCGAAGCTGGAAGAGCTGTACGGGCAAGGCGTGCGCATGATGACACTGATGTGGAATTATCCAAACGGTCTGGGAGCGCCTAATTTAAACAGATACAAGGGAAGAGAGGCGCGGCTTGCTGCAAAGGAAAAAAGCCGGACGGAAGCAGAGTGCCTTGTGCGGCAGTATCTGAATACACCGGATACGGAAAATGGTCTGACGGATACCGGAACTGCCTTTGTACAGAGGATGGAGGAGCTGGGCATGATAATAGATGTGTCCCATATGTCGGACGCCGGATTTTATCAGGTGCTTTCCCTCACAAAGAAGCCTTTTGTGGCAAGTCACAGCAATGCGCGGGCAGTCTGTCCATGCGTCAGGAATTTGAGTGATGACATGCTTCGCAATCTGGCGGCGAGGGGCGGCGTAACCGGATTAAACTTCTGCGCGGATTTTCTGACGCAGGCGCCTTACGGGGAGTATAATCCCGGCACCATAGCCGCAGTGGTAAGTCATGCGAAGCATATCGTTAAAGTGGGCGGCATAGAGTGTCTGGGACTTGGAAGCGATTTTGACGGCATAGATACCCATGCGGAGCTTACCGGTGCAGACAAAATGGAGAACCTTTGGAACGCTTTGAAGGAGAGCGGTTTTACCGAAAGGGAGCTTGATAAAATCTGGGGGGAGAATGTGCTGCGGCTTTACAGGGAAGTGCTTACGGCATAGTGATTTTGCAGCAAGGGACGCCCGTAGAGCAGGCTGTTCCCAAGGCGCCGTGCTCTCGCTCGAAAAATGGTTGACAGGATGATATACATAGGTTACAGTAAATATATATTACTGAAAGAACAATTTTCTGAAAAGAGTTATTTGGTCAGAGGGTTAGTTCGTAAGTGCGGGCGATAGGAAGATACAGCAGGGGAAGCAATATCTGATTATGACGACAGCCGGCAGAGTCACTTTTGCCGGCTGTTTTGAAAATCTTAGGGTACATATATTTTCTGGAAATTCTAATATTCTTTGCTGAAAGATAATCCCGGTCCGGACAAAATACGAGGTCATATTGGTTTTACAGGTCTTTTGCAGGCAGTGAATCCTTATGATAATGGAACTGTTAATGTTTAACAATTCAAGGAGGAAGCAAAATGAAGAAAAGTATGAAACAATGTGTTTGTATCGGGCTGGCACTGTGCATGTTTTGGGCAGGCGCAGGAGAAGCTAATGCGGCACATGGAACGGGTTGCAATTCTCAGTTGTACAAAGTGGTTTGTGGCTCTCATGCAGGATATGCGTCGCCCGGTTCACATGAGGTATATGTAACCGCAAATGGCACATATACGATATGTCAAAGAACAGATGAGGTTAAATTTCATAACATTGTCTGTACATCATGCGGCTTGAACTTACAATCAAATACTGCAAGAACATGCACAAGACAACACACATATTGCCCGAATGAGTATGGGCTGTGCCAAAATTAGTATAGACTGAAAAACAACGGGGTGAGTTATTCACCCTGTTGTTTCAGAACTATAGCAGAGAGTGAAAGGAATATTATTTATGAAAAAAGGAGTATGGTGGCTTCTTATTGTCAGTGTTCTTTGGGCAGGATGTGGAAAAGAGACCGATGAACAGACAAATGGAACAGGGGAACAGCAGGAAAGCGGAACGGAGGAGATTTCCTTGTATGTGCCGCAGACAGAAAGCACGGACGGAGAAGAAACTGAAGATTTGAATCAGCA
>CAMWUP010000129.1 GCA_947177465.1 uncultured Lachnospiraceae bacterium | reverse complement strand
ATTCTGATTTTTCTAATTTCCAGTATATGAATGAGCTTTACGGCTATACGGAAGGGGATAAAATCTTAAAAGCTTTTGCCGAGAAGCTGCGTGGCATGAAGGAAGGAATCTGGTTTACCCGTGTGACGTCGGACCATTTTGCAGGTCTTTTGGAGGGTGAGGATGCGGATGATGTAAAAGACGCTTATCTTGCGCTGACCAGAGAGTTTTGCGCTGAGATAAACCGCAGGTATGATCAGAGCAATCTGATTACGGTTTCTGGCTTCAGCAGTGTGCAGGATGTGCGGGAAGTACCTTCTTCGGCGATTGACAGGGCAAATGTGGCAAGGAAATACGGCAAAGACACTGCCAATACGGTGGTGGTCGTGTATAATCAGACAATAAAAGAGAAGAATGAGGCGGAAAAGGCGATTCTGGCAAATATGGCGACGGCACTGGAAAACGGCGAGTTTAAGGCATGGCTGCAGCCCAAGGTCTCCCTTAAGTCTAGAAAGGTGGTCGGCGCAGAGGCTTTGGTTCGCTGGCAGCGCGGGGACGGCACCATGATATATCCGGACAGCTTTATTCCTGTTTTTGAGAAAAATGGTTTTATTACCAACGTGGATTTTGCCGTGCTGGATCAGATACTGACATATTTGAAGACAGCGATGGAGGAAGGGGAGCAGTTAGTTCCCATATCCGTGAACTTCTCAAGGCGTCACAATGAAAATCCGAACTTTGTGGACGAAATCCTGAGCCGCCTTGAAGGGAAAAAGATTCCGGCAGGACTGATTGAAGCGGAAATTACGGAGTCTGTCTTTATGCTGGATTTGTCTGCGTTGACTAACAATCTGCGGCGGCTTAAGGAGAGCGGCATAGCCATTTCCATAGATGACTTTGGCAGCGGCTATTCTTCGCTGAATCTTCTGGCAAGTGTAGACGCGGACATTATTAAGCTGGACAAGAAATTCCTTACTTATACGGACGAGGATTCCAAGGGGCCGGTGATTGTGAAATATTTGGTTAAGATGATGAAACATATGGGATACAAGGTGATTGCAGAGGGTGTGGAAACCGAAGAGCAGCTTTTGCTCTTGAATAACGCAGACTGTGATATGGTACAGGGCTACTATTACGCCCGTCCCATGTCGATTCCCGATTTTAGGAAATTTTTAAAGGAGTTTAACGAGGCAGTATGAGCATTTACGATACATTAAATGAACCGCAGAAGCAGGGCGTCTTTACCACCGACGGCCCTGTCTTGCTGCTTGCAGGCGCAGGGAGCGGAAAAACCCGTGTGCTGACCCACAGGGTTGCTTATCTGATAGATGAAATGGGAGTGAATCCATGGAATATTCTGGCAATCACGTTTACCAATAAAGCGGCAGGAGAAATGCGTGAGAGAGTGAATAAGTTAATTGGCTTTGGCGCGGAGCAGGTCTGGGTTGCAACCTTCCATTCCACCTGCGTCAGAATACTCAGACGATACATAGACCGGCTGGGGTATGGCAATAATTTTACCATCTACGATACGGATGACCAGAAAACGCTGATGAAGGAAATTATCAAAAGGCTGAATCTGGATCCCAAGATATATAAGGAGCGCAGTCTGCTTGCCGCCATATCCGCGGCAAAGGATGAACTGATTTCTCCTATCGAGTATGAACTGAATGCAGGCTTTGAATTTAATAAGAAAAATATTGCGGCGGCGTACAGGGAATATCAGGCAGCGTTAAAAAAGAATAACGCGCTTGATTTTGACGATTTGATTGTAAAAACGGTGGAACTGTTTCGGACGAACGAGGAGGTGCTTCACAGCTATCAGGAGCGTTTCAAGTATATTATGGTGGATGAGTATCAGGATACCAATACGGCACAGTTTGCGCTTATCAGGCTGCTTGCGGACAAATACCGTAACCTGTGCGTGGTGGGGGATGACGACCAGTCCATCTACAAATTCAGGGGTGCAAATATCCGTAATATACTGGATTTTGAGAATATATATCCGGAGGCGAAGGTTATTAAGCTGGAGCAGAATTACCGCTCCACACAGACGATTCTTGATGCTGCCAACGCTGTTATCCGAAACAACGAAAGCCGGAAGGATAAGGCATTGTGGACGGAAAAGAAAGACGGAAGCCGGATTCATTTCAGACAGTTTGATACGGCATATGAAGAAGCAGAATATATTGCGGACGATATTGTGCATCGGATAAAGCGCGGCGAGACGGAGTATCGCGAGTGCGCGGTATTGTACCGCACCAACGCCCAGTCCCGTCTTTTAGAGGAGCGGATGATTGCGGAGGGAATTCCCTATAATGTAGTGGGTGGAGTGAATTTTTACGCACGCAGGGAAATCAAGGATATTCTGGCATATTTAAAAACCATAGACAACGGACAGGACGATGTAGCGGCAAGGCGTATCATCAATGTGCCGAAGCGTGGAATCGGGCAGGCAAGCATTGACAAGGTGCAGGCGTATGCAGAGGAAAACGGAATCAGCTTTTACGATGCCCTGCGGGAGGCGGATCAGATTGTGGCGCTGAAGAAAGCGGCGGACAAAATCAAGCCCTTTGTGCTGCTGATACAGAGCTTTCGGAGTAAGCTGGAATATTTCAGTCTGAAGGAGCTTGTAGAGGATGTATTGGACAAGACGGGCTATATAAAGGAATTGGAAGAGTCCGATGACGAGGATGCGGAGGACCGCATTTCCAATATTGACGAGTTGATAAGCAAGGCGGCGTATTATGAAGAAATCCATGAGGAAGCTACGCTCAGCGAATTTCTGGAGGAGGTTGCACTGGTTGCGGATATTGATAATGTGGACGGAAATGACAACAAGGTGCTTCTGATGACGCTTCACAGTGCAAAAGGTCTTGAATTTTCCAATGTATATCTTGCCGGTATGGAAGACGGGCTGTTCCCGAGTTATATGTCTATTACTTCGGACGACAGGACGGATTTGGAGGAAGAACGCCGTCTGGCATACGTGGGAATCACCCGCGCCAAGGATGACTTGACAATAAGCTGTGCCAAAATGCGTATGATAAGAGGGGAGACACAGTACAATGCAGTGAGCCGCTTTGTAAAAGAAATTCCCGCCACATTTTTGGACAACACGCTGCCGGCTGCAAAGCGTACAGAGCAGGAGACTGCATATTCTGCACAGGAAAAATTTGATGCCCGTCCCAAAGCCATTGTGCGTCCGCGGGCAACCGCGCCGGCGAGAAAGCCGTATATCGCACAGGGGATAGGCGCGCTGAATGAACTGGCAGGTATCTCCAAGGGAAGTACAATCGGAGCACCGGCTGCGCCGGATTATGTGGAAGGCGACCGCGTGAGTCATGTAAAATACGGAGAAGGAACCGTTTTGTCCTTGCAGAAGGAGACGCGGGATTACAAGGTCACGGTGCTGTTTGACAAGGCAGGACAGAAAATTATGTATGCTTCTTTTGCAAAATTGAAAAGAGTATAGCAAAAAGTACAGATTCGTGCTATACTATTTCTAAATTGAGGTATACTATGTAAAGTATAGAAAGGCGGGCTTATTTTATGAACAGACTGGAAGCTTTAGTGGATATGGTAAAAACAAACGAATTAAAGGTAAACGAGCTGCTTCGCAAGAAGGAAAAGGAAGAAGAGAAGAAATGCAATACGGTTCTTTGGATTCTTGCGATTATCGGCGCGGTAGCGGCTGTTGCAGCAATTGCATATGCTGTATATCGTTATATGAGACCGGATTATCTGGATGACTTCGAAGATGAGTTTGAAGACGATTTCGAAGATGATTTTGACGAGGATGAAGTGTTTGAAGAGGAAACACCAGAAGAATAAAAAATAGAAAGCATGCTTTGGCATGGAGGAATTTCATGAAAAAAGGACAGGTATATGAAGGCATTGTGGAACGGGTGGATTTTCCCAATAAGGGCGTTGTGCGCGTGGGAGAAGAAACTTGTATCATAAAGAACAGCCTGCCCGGACAGAAAGTATCCTTCTGCGTCAACAAGGTGAGAAAAGGGAAGGCGGAAGGCCGGCTTTTAGAGGTGATAGAAAAATCACCTTTAGAAACGGGCAGTCCGTGTTCCCATTTTGGCTTGTGCGGAGGATGCACTTATCTGTCCATGGCATATGAGGAGCAGGCAAAGTTGAAAGCGGAGCAGGTTAAAAAGCTGCTGGATGGGGTGCTTGACGGCAGACAGGTGCCCTATCTTTGGGAGGGAATCCGGCAGAGTCCGCGGCAGTACGAATATCGCAATAAAATGGAGTTTTCTTTTGGCGATGAGGTAAAGGATGGTCCTCTTGCGCTTGGTATGCATAAGAGGGGGAGCTTTTACGATATCGTTACCGTGGATGGATGTAAACTTATCGACGAGGATTACAGGCAGATTCTTTCGACTGTGCTGGCGTATTTTGCCCAAAGAAAAATAAGCTTTTTCCACAGACTGACGCACAAAGGATTTCTGCGGCATCTGCTGGTGAGAAAGGCATCTAAAACGGGTGAAATTTTGGTGGCGCTGGTGACGACTTCGCAGCCATCCGGATGTGCAGAAGGGTTGGAGGGCCTTTTGCAGGGGTTTTGTGAAACTGTAAAAGGTGTTTCGTTGAATGGAAAGCTGGCAGGGATTTTACATATTACCAACGATTCGCCTGCGGATATCATTCAGAGCGACAGGACGGAGGTATTGTACGGTCAGGACTTCTTTTACGAGGAGCTTTTGGGGCTGCGGTTTAAAATATCCGTATTTTCCTTTTTTCAGACGAATTCCTACGGCGCTGAGGAGCTTTACCGCACGGCACGGGAATATATCGGCGACTTGGAGAACGGCTCTGCAGCTTCCGGCAAGGTAGTGTTTGACTTGTACAGCGGCACCGGTACCATTGCCCAGCTTATGGCGCCTGCTGCAAAGAAGGTTATCGGCGTGGAAATCGTGGAGGAGGCGGTTTTGGCAGCTCGCAAAAATGCGGAGGCAAACGGGCTTTCCAACTGTGAATTTATTGCGGGTGACGTGCTGAAGGTGCTGGATTCGCTCACGGAAAAGCCGGATTTGATTATTTTAGACCCGCCCAGGGACGGCATCCACCCAAAAGCCCTGCCCAAAATCATAAACTACGGCGTGGACCATATCGTCTACATTTCCTGCAAACCTACCAGCCTTGCGCGGGATTTGGAGGTGTTTTTGGACAACGGCTATGTGGTCGAGCGTGCGGTGGCTGTGGACCAGTTCCCTTGGACGGCGAATGTGGAGACGGTTGTAATGCTTTCCCACAAAAACCCGACAGCATAATCAACGTAAAAGAGGAGTTTGGCGAGGGTGTGGGCAAAGTGCCGCTTGCTAATATTGCAAAGAGAGCCGTAGCAGTACATACCGCATATATCGCAGAGGTAAAAAGGGATTTAGGCTTGCTGATGTATGATGCTCCTAATGAGGTAGAGGAATTGAAACAGCCAAGGAAATATCCGACAGCGGAGAAAGTGGAAGCAATCAAAGATGCACTGAGATATTATGAGGTAATTTGATAGAGAGGATAAAGTATATGACCAAAGAAATGAATCAAACAAAAGTATATAAATTACTGGAGAAACGGGAAAGTGTTTTTTTTAATCAAGTAAAAGATGCGATAAATATAGCGGATGATATGTTGCCACAAATTAATAATGTATTTAACACATATACAATTCATGGAATGAAACATTCAATTAATGTGGTTGAGTATATGTTTGATTTGATTGAGAATGCAGAAGAAATGAGTGACTTAGAATTGGTTATGATTATCTATGCAGCACTTTTTCATGATTCAGGAATGATTGTTTCTGATGATGAAATAGTAAGAATAAAGGGCAATAAGGTTTTACTAGGAAATAGAAAATATAGTAAAGTATTAGAAAAGTATAAAGATGAAAAAATTGCTTTGCAAGAATGTGTAAGACCAGTTCATGGTTTTCGTGTTAATGAATTTATAGAACACATAATGAAAGATAATAGAAAAATTTTTTTGATTCCAGAAACAACAAATATGTCTTTCCATAAAGAGTTGGCATTAATATGCCAAGCACATAGTGAAGATTTTAGTTGGATTACCAATAATTTAAAACATGATGCAATAAAAAATCAGTATTATTTGAACGCACAATTTATAGCTGTTTTGTTACGAATTGGTGATTATTTAGATATTGATGAACAAAGAGCACCGATGCATTTATATAAATATTTAAAGCCAGATGATTACAGTGATTTAGAG
>CAMWUP010000128.1 GCA_947177465.1 uncultured Lachnospiraceae bacterium | reverse complement strand
GACAAAAATTGGGAGAGGCAGAAATCAAGCTTTTAAAAGTAAAATGCAACAAGTTAATAGAAAAAGCCCTCCAACTGGAAAAAGAAATTGAAAAAAAGGATGTACAAATTGGACAGCTCATGGAAAAAAAGAAGCTTCTGGAAGTGCAGATTTGCTGGAAACCGGAAGAAAAAGGGCAGAGCGGCGAGGTGGAAATATTTCCAGAAGAAATTCTTTCCCTGCCGCAGGTGCGGCAGGAAGCAGCGGAAAACGAAAGCCTTGCAGCACTGGAAAATTCCCCGTCCATTTCAAATGTCCAAATTTACAAAATGATTCAGTCGCTCAGTATGCGGATGGAGGACCGGCGGGAAGAGATTGTGGTGCGAAAAATTTCAACTGGCGGAAAAATCTTGGAGCTGCTGGCGGACGGAGTGGGGAAAATTTTTAAACTCATCGCGCTCTGCGCGCTGATGGGGCTGGTGTCACTTGCAGCAACAGTGTTGCTGAATGGTGAGCTGAGGAGTGTATTAATTGAGTTTTTTAGGGGATGTTTCGGCTGAAAGGAAGTAATAAGAATGAAGAAAAATTGGAAAAAAGTAATAGCTGCAGCGTGCGCAGCGTTGCTGGCTTTTAGCCAGCCGGTCTATGCAGAAGGGGAGCCGGCAGTAACAAAACCGGTGCAAGTAGAGATTAAGCATGTTCATTTGGGGAATGATACGGCGGAGGGCGGCTGCTACACGGCAGTATACCATAAGCATGATGGCAGTACTGATACAGGGGGAAGTTGCTATAGGGATTCTGCTACAAGAAATTATGGGACGCGGCTTTATGAAAGAAAGGTTCAGTGTACAGGAATTGTAACAGAATGGTGGAGAGGAGATGATAACATTTTTCATACAAATACATCCTGCGGGCATAACTGTAATTCAGGTCTATGCCGTGGGATTGATGGTCCGGATTTGCCTGCGGCAGGTGGGCAATGTCAATATCAGAATGTTGTGGAATCTTATTACGTATGTAATAAGTGCGGAAAACGGGAATGTAATGGTATACACCTTGAATACAGCCTTACTTGCGAGAAAACAGAAGGTGTGACGCTGGATGGTTATGCTCTAACTTGCGGCATGACGGAGGATACGGTAATAGGAACCTATTCTATAGTGCCATCCGTGCAGACAGGGATAGTAGACGGGATGGAACTTAAAGCTGTTGTGACGGGAAATGTGCAGGTAATCGGATATCAATGGGAAAATGGGGAAGTATCAAATAGCATTACAGTGGCTGGTAACGGAAGTTACACATGTCAGATTATATATTCCGATGGGGAGGAAAAATTCACGCAGTCACTTACCATACAGGTAAAGAACATAGACAATATGCCGCCGAAAGTTGCCGTGGAAACAGTAAAAGGAACGAAGGAGATTACGATAAAGGTAAATGCTTTTGATGTGCCGGAATCAGCGGAGAGTCTATGCAGTGGTCTTGCGGATGAGGCATATAGCTGGGATAGCGGGAATACTTGGACAACAGAAAACACTAAAATAGTCACGGAAGTAGGAAGTTGTGAGATATGGGTAAGAGATAATGCCGGAAATATTGCCAAAAAATTGTTTTACATTAAAACGGATTCTACGCCGCCGGTAGTCAGCCTTTCCGCAGCAGGAGGCTGGACACGGGGAAATGTGGAGATTGTGGCTAATGCCAAAGACGGAATACCTGAAGGAGTAGAGCCGACTGTGTCAGGCGGTGATGCAGCAGATAATATAGGAATAAGTGGTCTTGCATCGCAGGCGTATAGCTGGGATGGCGGGAAAACATGGACAGACAGCAGCCGAATAAATGCGTCAGATAATGGCAGCTATAGTGTTATTGTGCGGGACAATGAGGGAAATACAGCACATGCCGAAATCACGGTATCCTGTATCGACAGGAGCGCACCAGTTATAATTGCAGTGGAAAGGCAATATGAGGAATGGCTCCAGGATGTAGAGAGCATGGAGATAACCATTCATGCTTTAGACACACAATCCGGACTTGCGGCGTCAGCCTATAGCTTTGATGGGGGAAACACATGGACAGATAACAACTGTTATATTGTAACGGAAGAAGGCAATATAACAGTAGCGGTACGTGACATGCTGGGAAATACGGCATGGAAGCTGTTGGAATTCTCAAGGATAGAAGAACCGGTAGAAGAGCCAAAGGAACCAGAACCAAAAAAACCTGCAGCAAGGCAGACGGAAGCACAGGCAACACCGGTACCCGAAGAATCAGAAGAACCGGAACTTGTAGAAATACCGGAAGTTACACCAACGCCTGCTCCTGTGCCAACAAAACCACCGGTGAAAGAGCCAGAACCTGCAGAAGAAAAAGAAATGATAGAAATTCCGGATATTGTTACACCGAAATCTGCCGGTCCTATAGTTGTGGCTGTTGCAGGAACCGGAACGGCAACAAGTGGGTTTGCAGTATTTATTGTATTTTGGATATTCAGGAAATGTCTTCTTTTGGACAGTACCGGCAAGAAGCTGGGAAAGGCATATATATGGAAAAAGAAAGGAAAATATTTTGTAAAAATTTGCATGTCGGCAGCTACAAAAGCAGAAGGTCAGTTGACAGTCCAATTCAAGAAAAATTTTGTGAGGGCAAACAAGGACAAGCCTATTGAAATCAAGATAAATCAGCATATTTTTGAAAAAAATATTGCAGAAAAAATACAGATTAATTTCAAGTGAACAGGAGGAAAAAAATGCTGAGGGAAGAAGCAAAGCTGAAAGAAAAAATTAACAGGCTGATTGACAAAATAGGCGAGATGGATGCGCAGCTTAAAGAAAGGGAATCCCACATAAAGCTGTTGGAAGAGGAGATTAGGATGCTGCAGGTGAATGACAGCACAGGCGAGGTAGCGGAAGAGGCAGTCAGCGAAGAAAGTGAAATCTTCTCTTTTATCAGGGATTTTTGCATGGTGGCAATGCTGATTATCCAGAACGAAGCTTATATCAAATATACATATGAGACAAAAAATTCGGGAAGCTACTATAAAATCGAGCAGTCAGTATTTAATGACTATATCTGCAGATATGCAGCACTCGACTTAAAGAGTTTTTTGAATTATGGCGTGGATTTGGGACTGGTGAAATCAGAAAAAAACCGAAAGTACATTTACAACTCCGGAGATATTAAGGTTTATTATGTAAGTCGGCGATTTATGGATGCAACCTGTAAAAAAGATACAAAGCAGGAGGCCGCAGGTTAGGATGCTTGAAGTTTATGTAAGGGAATTTGTTGGGATAGGTCAGTTCTTGCGGAAAAATGGGAAGGTGCATAAAGGCTATATTCTGGTTGAGAAGAAAGTGCTGGAAGCTATGCTTGATAAAAACAAATATGATACATCCGGCAGCAAATTGAAAATATGGAAAGCCCTGAAATGGATTGATACCGAAGCCGACCGGCGCCTGACAAAACGTGTGTATGATGGCGAGAGTAAAACTTACAAGCCGTATGTGAAACTGGATATAACCGTGCTGGAGCAGTTGGAAAAGCTGTAAAATCGTGTGTACATATTGATAAAAGTAATAGGTTAAAAATGTACACGTTAAAGCAGGCATATATAGTGAGTTTAGCAGGATTATATGTACACCACGATAATAGGCTATATTACTATGTAATATAGCATGAATGGAAGTGGAATATATCTTGTGAGGGAATGAGCCTGCGAATGGACGAGCGAGCGTGGATTACACTTCCATTCATGCGGCATGGATATAGTAATATAGCCGTAGGAATGAGATATTTATATCTCATTCCTACTATAGGAGAAGAAAGGAAAGGTATCTGAAGATGAAATATGATATATTGCTTTCTTTCAAAAATTATATACAAGGTCAACTGTCACCCAATACAGCACGTACCTATTATGCAGCAGTGGTAAAACTGTTTAAGGATATACAATTCAAAGAGCTGAGGCAGATAGATAAAGAGTGGATTCTGCAGGAAGCAGCAGGGAAGTTTAAAACGAAAAACGAATACAGTTCGGTTAAGAACGGATTGAAGTGGTTGGCAAAGTATGATACGTCTCTCCGGCTTCCTTCAGAAGAGGAATTTCTGGCGGTCAGCAAAAAGAAAAGGAATTTTAGCAAAAAGCCGAAAAAGGTCATTTATTTAAAACCTACACAACGAAAAATAAACCAGATACAGAATGAAAGGCTGCGGTATGCTTACCGGCTGGCAGAAATATCTGGTCTGCGTGTATCAGAGCTGGCAGGCTTGGAGGCAGAAGATATTACGCTTCAGGAAGGAAAGATTTTTGTAAACGTAAAAAAGGGAAAAGGCGGACACGGGGGAGTGATAGAGTGTAGACATGATGCATATTTATATGACCGGCTGCCTGATTATCTGCAAAAGTATCCGGAAGGAAAAATATTTTATTCTGAAGCTTATATGCGGGAATGTGCGGACAAGCTGGGATTAGAGTGTCATGACCTGAGAAGGATTTTTGCAATTACAACCAGAAACGAATTGAAGAAGGAGATGCCGGTAGAAGAGGCAAATGAGATTGTACAGCAGCGGATGAGGCATGAAAGGTTTTCTACAACCAAAAGATATCTTTTTAACCGTAAGTTGAAAATGGAATATGAGAAGAAAGGGGATGATGAATACGGCAGCAAAGAATAGTAATATTGACAGGCAGTTTGAAGAGGCAATAGGGAGTTTTTTTAAGTTTGTTGGAAGAACGATAGCCGCTATTTTTAAAGGTCTGTTCAGGGGCATAAAAAAACTGAATAAATGGCAGGCATGGATAGGCGTTGGCATATCAGTGATTGTAGTGTGTACCGGTTTGGTATTTAAAGAAAAGATAATGGAAATTGGCGCGCCGGTATACATCAAATGGCTGTTGTACTATGTGCTGCTCTGTGCGCCGGCAATTTATTTGCTGGTTTTGGGAAGCATTGGAAGCCAGCCGGAGCAGGATTATGACACGATATTTCGGGATATCGGCTTTGTCGGCAAGGATGGGAAATGTCCATACTTTTGCGGGGAGCAGAAGGACGGAAAAAAGAAGAAATTGGGCTTTAAGTCGAACATTCCCCTGCAGGAGTGGAAAGCAGCGAAAGCAAGGCTGGAAACAGCACTTGACTGTAATATCCTAAAAATGGAGTACGGAAACAGCAAAAAGCTGGTGGAGCTTACCGTATTGCCGGCAGATTATAAAATTCCGGAAATGATTACGTGGCAGGATGCCTACTGCAACGATAAAAATGGCATCATCACCATCGGGCAGAGCGCGCTGGACAGCATTACATTTAACCTGAACCGTGTGCCTCACGCTTTGGTGGCCGGAGAAACCGGTTCCGGAAAAAGTGTGATATTGCGCTGTATATTGTGGCAGATGATATTACAGGGCAGCCGTGTGTATATGATTGATTTCAAAGGCGGCGTGGAATTTGGGAAACAGTATGAAAGGTATGGAGAAGTAATAACGGAGCGTGAGCGTGCATTGGAGGTTTTGGATTTACTGGTGAAAGAAAATGATTACCGGCTTCGGCTTTTCAGGGATTTGGAAGTAAAAAACCTTGCTGAGTACAATAAAAAAACCAAACAGAATCTATGCAGGATTGGCGTGTTTTCGGACGAATTGGCAGAAATGCTTGATAAAAAGGGAGTGTCAAAAGAGAACAAAAAGGTATATGAGGCACTGGAGGGTAAGCTGTCCACGCTTGCCCGTCTGTCCAGAGCAACAGGCATCAACCTATTTCTGGGGGTGCAGAGACCGGATGCAACTGTTTTGACGGGACAGATTAAGAATAACGTGCCTGTCCGGATATCCGGACGTTTTGCAGACAAGGCAGCATCAGAAATTGTGCTGGGAAACACGGATGCCGTAGATTTGCCGGATATTAAGGGACGTTTTCTTTATAAGGTTGGCAACGAAACAATAGAGTTTCAGTCGTATTATTTCGATGACGAAAAAATGCTGCATGATGTTGATGTGGAAGTCGGGGACATGCTGACAGAAGCTCCGGTTTATAAACCGAAGAAAGTGGAAGGACCTAAAAAAGCGGAAAAGCCGGAAAAGGTAGATAAGCCGGTCAGGAAGCGCGCCCGCAAAGCCGAGAAGAAAGAAGCACCGGCGCCGGAAGGCGCTGGGAAAAATGACGACATGGACGAGCTTCCTTTTCCACCGGATGAGGATATGGACGAGCTGCCCTTTCCGCTGGATGACGTCATGGACGACCAAACCTTTCCACAGGATGAAGACTTGTAAGAACAGAACAT
>CAMWUP010000127.1 GCA_947177465.1 uncultured Lachnospiraceae bacterium | reverse complement strand
GTGTATAACCGCCTGAAGAAAAATCAGAAATATCCGATAGCGATTCTTGTCTCTGCATTGTGCTTCGGCATTTATCATTCCAATATCGTGCAGGGAAGCTATGCATTTCTGTTAGGCTGTGTGATTGCATGGCTGTATGAGAGCTTTGGACATTTTTATGTGCCTGTAGCGGCGCATATCCTGAGCAATGTGGCGGCCTATCTGCTTACCATGACGGGCGCTTTCGGTTTGCTGCTCGCAAACTGGTGGGTGAGCATTGTATTCCTGCTTGTTGGAGCGGCAGGGCTGTATATGTGCTTCAGAATGAGAAACGCAGCCGTCAAATTGGCAGCAGAAACAGAAGAAGGAATGTAATAATATCTGACAATAACATTTAAAAATTAAAAAAATCAAATTATCTGACAAGTTGAGATAAAAAAAGTCTTTACAGCTAATCCAACATGGTGTATAGTAAACGAGACAAGTCGCAAAGGAGCGTACCTGCTAAGGGTTCCTTTGCGACTTTTTTTGTATTTACGGCAGTAAAAGAAAGGAGCCCCCATGTTTGATGTAAAAAATAAACTTCCCCAAGCGCCGCTTTACCGGCCTGAATTTGAACATGACAACTGTGGTATCGGTGCATGTGTCAATATCAAAGGAAAGAAAAGCCATGAGACGGTAGAAAATGCACTCCGCATCGTGGAAAATTTAGAGCACAGAGCAGGAAAGGACGCAGAAGGCAAGACCGGAGACGGCGTCGGCATCCTGACACAGATTCCCCACAGCTTTTTTGTGCGTGTGACAAAGCCTCTGGGCATTTCGCTTGGCGGGGAGAGAGAGTACGGCGTCGGTATGTTCTTTTTCCCGCAGGAGGAGCTTCGAAGAAATCAGGCAAAAAAGATGTTTGAAATTATTGTGGAGAAGGAAGGACTCACATTCCTCGGCTGGAGGGAGGTAGAAACCTATCCAAACGTGCTGGGGCACAAGGCGGTGGAATGTATGCCCTGCATTATGCAGGCTTTTATCAAGAAGCCGGCTGATGTGGAGAAAGGGCTCGCTTTTGACAGAAGGCTTTATATTGTGAGGAGGCTGTTCGAGCAGTCCACGGACGATACCTATGTAGTATCTCTTTCCGGCAGGACCATAGTGTACAAGGGCATGTTCCTGGTGGGACAGCTCCGCACTTTTTTTGCAGATTTGCAGAGTAAGGATTATGAATCGGCAATCGCGATTGTTCATTCCCGTTTTTCGACCAACACCAATCCGAGCTGGGAGCGGGCGCATCCGAACCGGTTTATCGTACATAATGGAGAAATCAACACGATTCGCGGCAATGCTGACAAAATGCTGGCACGTGAGGAAAACATGGAGTCGGTGCATCTGCGCGGACAGTTTCACAAGGTGCTGCCTGCCATCAACAAGACCGGTTCAGACTCTGCCATGCTGGATAATACACTGGAATTTCTGGTGATGAGCGGTATGGAGCTTCCGCTTGCGGTGATGATTACCATTCCGGAGCCGTGGGCGAACAACAAAACCATGTCCAAGACCAAAAAGGATTTTTATCAGTATTATGCAACTATGATGGAGCCTTGGGATGGTCCCGCTTCTATTCTTTTTTCTGACGGGGATATTATGGGAGCGGTGCTTGACCGGAACGGGCTGCGTCCGTCCCGCTATCTGATTACGGATGACGACCAGTTGATTCTTTCTTCGGAGGTAGGCGTGTTGGACATTGCACCATCCAAAATTGTGTTAAAGGAAAGGCTGCGCCCGGGAAAGCTTTTGCTGGTGGATACAGTACAGGGACGCGTGATTGACGACGAAGAGCTGAAGGAGAAATATGCAAAAAGACAGCCTTACGGCGAGTGGCTTGACAGCAATCTGGTTACGTTGGCGGATTTGAAAATTCCAAACAAGCGGGTGCCGGAATTTTCTGACGAGGAAAGGGAACGGATGCAGAAAGCATTCGGCTACACCTATGACGATTTGAAACAGAGCATACTGCCCATGGCGCAGAACGGCAGCGAAGCCATTGCCGCGATGGGTGTGGACACGCCGCTGCCGGTTTTAAGCAAAAGTGCATATCCGCTGTTCCACTATTTCAAGCAGCTTTTTGCGCAGGTGACAAATCCGCCTATAGACGCCATCAGGGAAGAGGTGGTGACATCCACCACGGTTTACGTGGGCAGAGAGGGCAATGTGCTGGAGGAAATTCCGGAAAACTGCAACGTGCTCAAGGTCAATAACCCGATTCTGACCAATACGGATTTGATGAAGATAAAGAGTATGAAAGCGGAAGGCTTTCAAGTGGAGGAGATTCCCATTCTTTACTATAAAAATACCAGTCTGGAAAAGGCGATAGACCGTCTCTTTGTGGAGGTTGACAGGGCTTATCGGGACGGCTCCAATGTGCTGATTTTGTCCGACAGGGGGGTGGATGAAAACCATGTTGCCATTCCGTCCTTGTTAGCGGTATCCGCCTTAAACCAGTATCTGGTGCGCACGAAAAAAAGAACCCGTCTGGCGCTGATTTTAGAGTCGGGAGAGCCAAGGGAGGTGCACCACTTTGCAACGCTTTTGGGATACGGCGCCTGTGCCATCAACCCTTATCTGGCACAGGAATCCATCAAGGAGCTGATTGACAATCATATGCTGGATAAGGACTATTATGCGGCGGTAGACGATTACAACAATGCTGTGCTGCACGGCATTGTAAAAATAGCTTCCAAGATGGGAATCAGCACCATCCAATCCTATCAGGGCTCTCAGATTTTTGAAGCCATCGGTATCGACAAGGAAATTGTCAATAAATACTTTACCAATACAGTGTGCCGCGTCGGAGGCATCACCATGAAGGATATCGAAAGACAGGTGGATGAGCGACATTCCATGGCGTTCGACCCGCTGGGTCTTGAAAATGATTTGACGCTGGAAAGCCCGGGACATCACAAAATGAGGAGCGGGGGCGACGAGCATCTGTATAATCCGGCGACCATACATCTCTTGCAGGAGTCTACAAGGCGGGGAGACTATGATATGTTTAAGCAGTATACCGCACTGGTCAATGACGAGACTTCCGTGAAGAATCTGCGTGGGCTGATGGAATTTGTTTATCCGAAGAAAGGCGTGCCCCTTGCGGAGGTAGAGAGCGTAGACTCCATCGTCACGAGGTTTAAGACGGGCGCAATGTCCTACGGTTCCATTTCAAAGGAGGCGCATGAGACGCTTGCCATCGCCATGAACCGTCTGCATGGCAAGAGCAACTCCGGCGAGGGCGGAGAGGATTTGGAGCGCATGACGGTGGGCGCGGACGGTATTGACCGCTGCTCCGCCATTAAGCAGGTGGCGAGCGGGCGTTTTGGTGTAACCAGCCGTTATCTTGTGTCGGCGAAGGAGATTCAAATCAAAATGGCGCAGGGCGCAAAACCCGGCGAGGGCGGACATCTGCCCGGCGGCAAGGTATATCCGTGGATTGCCAAAACGAGACATTCCACGCCCGGCGTAGGACTGATTTCCCCGCCGCCCCATCATGACATTTCTTCCATTGAGGATTTGGCGCAGCTTATCTATGATTTGAAAAATGCCAATAAGGACGCCCGCATTTCCGTGAAGCTGGTGTCCGAGGCAGGCGTCGGCACGGTTGCTGCAGGTGTGGCAAAGGCGGGCGCACAGGTGATTCTGGTTTCCGGCTATGACGGCGGTACCGGAGCGGCGCCCCGCACCTCCATCCACAATGCCGGACTTCCGTGGGAGCTGGGGCTTGCGGAGACACACCAGACGTTGATTATGAACGGTCTAAGAAACAAGGTGCGCATTGAGACGGACGGCAAGCTGATGAGCGGGCGCGACGTGGCGGTAGCGGCAATTCTCGGCGCGGAGGAGTTTGGCTTTGCAACTGCGCCGTTAGTTACCATGGGCTGCGTAATGATGCGCGTCTGCAATCTGGATACCTGTCCTGTCGGCGTGGCAACCCAGAATCCGGAGCTTAGAAAAAATTTCCGCGGCAAGCCGGAATATGTTATGAACTTTATGCGGTTTATTGCAGAGGAGCTTCGCGAGTATATGGCAAAGCTCGGCGTGCGCACTGTGGATGAGCTGGTGGGTAGAACCGATTTGCTGAAGGTAAAGGAGGAGTTAAGCGAGCGTTACAGGGCTGTTGACCTAAGCAGTATTCTCTACAATCCATACGAGAGCCTGAAAGAAAAAGTAACCTTCGATGCGAAGCAGGTATACGACTTTGCGCTGGAGAAAACCATCGATGAAAGAGTGCTTCTAAAGCAGCTTGCAAAGGCGATGGAGGCAGGTCAGAAAAGAAGCATCGAAGTGGATGTATCCAACACTGACAGGGCTGTCGGTACAATTCTGGGCTCTGAAATAACGAAGCGCTTTGGAGATACGCTGGAGGAGGATACCTATCGTGTGCTCTGCAGCGGCGCAGGCGGACAGAGCTTTGGCGCGTTTATTCCCAAGGGACTGACACTGGAGCTTGTGGGCGACAGCAACGACTACTTCGGAAAAGGTCTTTCGGGCGGCAAGTTGGTGGTATATCCGCCCCGCGGCAGTAGGTTTAAGCCGGAGGAAAATATTATTGTCGGCAATGTGGCGCTGTACGGTGCGACCAGCGGCAAGGCATTTATCAACGGCGTTGCAGGAGAGCGTTTCTGTGTGCGCAATTCCGGCGCGGCGGCGGTTGTGGAAGGCGTGGGCGACCACGGCTGCGAATATATGACCGGCGGGCGCGTGGTGGTATTGGGACGCACCGGTAAGAACTTTGCGGCAGGCATGAGCGGCGGCATCGCCTATGTGCTGGACGAGGAAAACGACCTTTATATGAGACTGAACAAGGAAATGGTGTCTTCTTATGAGATTACTTCCAAATATGATGTGCAGGAATTAAAGGAAATGATTCAGGAGCATGTGGCGTTGACCAACTCGGACAAAGGAAAACTGGTACTGGAGAATTTTAAAGACTATCTGCCGAAGTTCAAAAAAATCATTCCGCACGATTATGAGAGAGTCCTAAAGACCATTGTACAGATGGAGGAAAAGGGTCTGAGTGCGGAACAGGCGCAGATAGAAGCCTTTTATGCAAATACGAGGGAGGTGTAAGCATGGGAAAGCCAACAGGTTTTATGGAATATGAGAGGGAGACCGCCACAGCAGTAAAGCCTAAAGTGAGGATTAAAAATTTTGATGAATTTCATGAGCACCTGCCGCTTCAGAGACAAATGCAGCAGGGCGCGCGGTGCATGGAGTGCGGCGTGCCGTTCTGCCAGTCGGGGATGACGCTTTGTGGCATGACTTCGGGCTGCCCGCTTCACAATCTGGTGCCGGAATGGAATGATTTGGTGTATTCCGGCAACTGGGAGCAGGCTTACAAGAGATTAAAAAAGACAAACAATTTTCCGGAATTTACTTCCAGAGTATGTCCGGCTCTCTGCGAGGCGGCATGCACCTGCGGCTTAAACGGGGAACCGGTTACCACAAAGGAAAATGAGTATGCTATCATTGAAAATGCTTATGAAAAGGGCTATGCGGCGCCAAAGCCGCCCAAGGTGCGCACAGGCAAGAAGGTAGCTGTAGTGGGAAGCGGTCCGTCAGGGCTTGCTGTTGCGGACCAGCTCAATAAAAGAGGTCATTTTGTTACCGTGTACGAGCGTTTTGACAGAGCGGGAGGGCTGCTGATGTACGGCATCCCCAATATGAAGCTGGAAAAGCGGATTGTGGAGCGGAAGATAAAGGTGATGGAGGAAGAGGGCGTCATTTTTGTCACGAACACGGATGTGGGGCGGGACGTCAAACCGGCGAAGCTTTTGAAGGAATATGACAGGGTAGTGCTGGCGTGCGGCGCCTCCAATCCAAGGGATATCAATGCCCCGGGAAGGGATGCCAAAGGGATTTATTTTGCGGTGGATTTTTTAAAGGCAAATACCAAAAGCCTTTTGGACAGCGGGCTTTCGGATGGAAGCTATATCAATGCAAAGGGTAAGAATGTGGTGATTATCGGCGGCGGTGACACGGGAAACGACTGTGTGGGAACTGTTATCCGTCATGGCTGTAAGTCCGTGACGCAGATAGAGATGATGCCGAAAGCGCCGGAAAAGCGTGCAGAGGACAATCCCTGGCCCGAATGGCCGAAGGTGCTGAAGACGGACTACGGTCAGGAGGAAGCAATTGCCGTATTTGGGCATGACCCCAGAATTTATGAGACTACGGTGAAGGAGTTTGTAAAAGACAAAGAAGGCAATGTAAAAGCGGTAAAAACCGTGAAGCTCTCA
>CAMWUP010000126.1 GCA_947177465.1 uncultured Lachnospiraceae bacterium | reverse complement strand
GTATATTGCCGCCAGCAGAACCAGAAAAAAAATGAAGCCGCTTCTCTTCAATCATCTCATTCCCTTATATCCTCTGCATTACCAGGTTTTCATATTTTTTGAGAATCCGATACCCCGCCGCAAAGCTGAGTACGCCCCACGCAATGATTTGGAGCCACACCTCCGGCTTCGGCATACTTCCGTAAAGGACCACCTCCCTTGCAAACCGGATGTATGCGTAGACCGGATTTGCACTGACTATCTTTTGCATGGTTAAACTCAGATTGTCCACCGGATAAAATACAGCGGACAGGTACATCCAAAGTGTCAGCAGTACCGAATACAGGTATTTGATATCCGCAAAAAACACATACAGAATACACAGCGCCATTCCAATGCCCATGGAAAACAGAAGCATAAACAGCACGTCTATGGGAAACAGAAGCATATAGACACTCGGCTTTATCCGAAACACCAAAAGCATCAGCGCATACGCAATGCAGGTATATCCGAAATTTGTCAGCGCCGTAAATACTCTCGCAATAACAAAAGTCTGCTTTGTCAGCTTCACCTTTAAGAGCAGCGATTTATTGTCCACCAGCGCCGTCATTGCCGACTGGGTTGCGCCGGAAAACAACTGCCAGAAGATGGAACCCGTCAAATAATAGATGGGAAAATTTTCAATGGACCTTTTAAAAATAGTGGAAAATATCATGGACATAACCGCCATGGTAAGCAGCGGATTCAATACGCTCCACACAATGCCCAGATAGGAACGGGCATACTTCCTCTTTACTTCCCTTGAAACCATCTGTCTGATGGCAAAAAAATACTGCCTGCGTTCTTTCTTGCTCTTCATATCTTACTTTCGCTTCTTTCCCGACTTTATCTGCTTTCTTGCGTATATCAGGCATTTCTGCAGGCGGATGTGAAACAACTCCCTTTTAATATACCGGCTGCCGCCGTATTTCCCCTTCCTGATTCCGTTTTTTACTATACTTCCCTCAACCCATGCGCTTTCACGGAGCATTTCTTTTTTCAATCCGGCTATGATACACAGCTTACGCAAAATATACTGGTTTTTGATTTCCTTTTTTGTCAAATCCGCCGCCAGATAACTGCCGCCCTCTTCCCGCACGTCGTCTGAAAACAGGAGGTTTCCGAAGCTGTTTACCTCCAGCCCTGAAGGGCAGGACATCAATGCTGTAAAAAGCCCTTCTATCATGGTTTTTTCTGTATCCGACTTCTGCTCTTCTTTATAATGGAGCAGAAACAACTGCAGCGTCTTTTGATGCCACTGCATATGCGCGCCGTTCAACCCTTTCCTTTCCTGTCTCGGAAAAAAGCTCCCGTCTCGCTGTGCATATCCCAGCGTAATACCCTCATCGGCACTGCATACTGCCTCAAAAAAGGAATTGCTGAAGCGCACCTTTCTCTGCAGTCCCGAATCAGGCGCAAAATAGTAGGTATGATAGGCGTCATGCCTTGCCCCTGCCGGAATTTCATAGAGCCCGAAATAATATCCCTCCACGTAAAGCTGTGGTCTTTTGCTCTGCACCAAAAGCTCTATGGACTGCTGCAGGGTTCCCACCCACCCGCTGTCCACAAGAGCATACGGGATATCGGAAAGCAGCCCCTCCTGTGTAAGATATCCCATAACAGCCGCATAGCTTTCCATGGAATGTCTTTTCACATATTGCAGGAACGAATCATCTTTTTCCAAAATCTGCCTTACCTGCCGTAGCTGCCGGTAATGCAGAATATCCCTATAGCCTTCCCTGAGACCGAGACGCTTTGCTGTCTCCATACATTCCGTCTCTGTAAGAGCGCCCCGCTTTAACAGCTTCTCCGGCGTTACATCAATGCCGCCTGCGCATATCTGCCTGAGTCCGTTCTGCATATCCAGATGATATGCCGGCACCCGTATCGCGTAACGGGATACATGCAGATAGCGGCATTCTATCGCCAAACCTCTGTATTCTGCCAGCGCCTTCGCCGCCAGATATGGCTGATAGCCGTCCCTGCTCAGAAAATAAAGCCGCTTTTTGCCGGTCTTTACCGCCTCCTCCAGCACCCAGCCGGCAAATTTTACGATTACCGGCGCAAAGGTATGTAAATACAGCCTCGCATAGATGGGCAGATTTCCCAGCGCTTCCGCCTCTCTTACCGCGGCTGCGCAATCCGGCTGCTCTTCCAGCGCTTTCTTGTATATCTGAAATCTGTCCTCTTCCATGTCTCACATTCTTGTCTCTGAAGCAATCGCGTATTGATTACATTACCATGCCCCTGCCGTTACGCTTTCATAAGGGAGCTGTCATGACAGCCCCCTTTGATAGAAACCACAATCATGCATGATATTTTTGCTTCTAGTATTCTCCCGTTCTAGGCGCTTTTACCTGTGTCGCAGCCGCATCGGTAGATTTTAACACCATAAATGCTACCGGTGAAAACGAGGTAAAGGTCCCCGTTACCGTCAAATCGTCACCTAAAACAGCCTGTCCTACAACCTCCCATGTATAAGGCGCATATGACTGTCTGTGCAGGATGTATACGGTATCTCCCTTTGCTGCAAGTCCGCTTACGTTGAAGGGAACCTGCACACCGCCTGCGGGAATTGTGCCGCTGTAGCTTACTTCCAGTACTGCAGCCAGATGCGCTGCCGTGGATACATTCAGATTGTTCAGCACTTCCCTGTTAGAAGTAACCTTCACTACCTCCTCTGCCATTGTCTGCGAGAGCGCTTCTGTGCTGACATTGCTTGCCGTCGTGCTGACGGTGGAGCCTGAAGCGATGGAGTCAGCCACCGGACTCGGCGCCGCCATTGCCGGCAGAGCCAGTGCCGCTGCCATAACGCCGGCCAGCAATAATGCATATAACTTTTTCATTGGACATTGTCCTCCTTTCTTTGTAGGATTGGTTTCTATATATTAATACCGGCCTGCCGGTAATAATACCGTGCTATTACTCTGCTTCACGATAAAAGACATTAATAAGTAAATCGAAAAATGCCTGCTCGTCGATATAAAATTCTTCATACAACTCGCCCTGCTCCACTGTGCCCGGGACGGATATCATGTCTTCGTCGGAGAAGCTGCACTCCAGCGCAATGGTACTCAAATAGGCTGCCTGGTCCGCTGTCACACTGGTAATCATGTGCTTTGAGGCAGTCTTGAAAAGTGAAATCGGAAGTGTGATATCCTTTTTGGTCTCCTGCTTTACCTTTACAAAAAATGCAAGCACATACTGCTTCTGCCGCTCAATCCGCAGATTGTTGGAGCCGATTTCCTCCGTCTCCACCTGCCGCTCCTGTACATAGTGAAGCGCCTGTCTGCCCGTCAGGGTAAGTGTATTGCCCAGCGCCAAATCGGGTGTGAACCGCGATAAATCCTCAATCACGGTTACTTCCACCCCGCCGACGGCATCATTTAACTCAGATACGGCACGGATATCTATGGCAGCATAGCCGTGAATGGGAATTCCGTAGAACAGGTAGGATACCGCCTGCTCCATCAGCTCACAGCTCCTTTCCCTGCCATCCCCATAGGCATACTGCAGTGCAAGCTGCGCATCATCCTCATACAGATACAGACCCGCCGTGTCATACCGCTTGATTTTGGTTATGGTATCTCTAGAAATATTAATCAGCTTCATTGTTTGGTCCGTCTGGTTTAGAACAACTAGAATCACGGTGTCTGCCTGTCCGCCCTCGCCCGGGGTTTTTTCTTTTTTGATGTCCTGCCTGCTGTCAACGCCCAGACACAAAAAGGTTAAAATGTCATCATTGTACTCATATATTTTTCCTTGATAGGCAATCTGTCCCTCCGCAAGCACAAGCTCTTCCCCCTGCGGAACGCCTTCATTTAAACGACTTTGTAACGACTGTATCCCCGCCTGATGCGTGGCGCGCAGCTCGCGTGCATGCTTCTCAAGTCCCGCTTTTCCTATCATGCGGTATATGACAAACGCAGTCAGAAGCATTAGTGCAAACACAATCAGAAAACAGAGCACTTTGACAGCCACCAGCCCCCAATTTTTCGGTTTCCGTTTTTTCTTTCTCTCCTTTTCTTCCATGTGTTACTTCTCCTCCTGTAAAACTGCATGTACCAAATACCTTTTTTCCCTGTTATCTTCACCCGATAAACAGGTCTCCAGCGAAATAATCCTGTCCTGTGCCGTCACCTCAAACGTCCTGTCGATATTGGCTCCCACGTCACGGATATCATAGATGGACTTGAGAAAACCTGCATAAATATCCTCATCTGTAAAATCAAAGCTGTACAGCAGATGCCTGTCGTCGTAGATATGCGCGGCAAATATCCGGTAATGCAGGGTTCTGTCAGGCAGATAGAGAATCACCTCGTTGTATTCTTCAAAAAAATCTTTATTTTCAAATTTATGCAGCTCCGTAAACATGGTCTTTGCTTTTAGGTTATGCCCGTAAATCAAAGTATTGGGGTCTGAAAAATCCGCAGCGTTCAAGCTTTCTATGTAGATACAGCCCGGGTATCCATAGGAGCCGTCAAGGTTGTGGGTCAGGTAGTAGCTGTCATCCGAAGGATGCTGCAGCACCGGATAATCGATATTGGTACCCGGTATCGTAATCCATGCTATAATATCCGGATTCACCGTCCACAGGTAATCAAAATCGATTTCCTCTTCCGCTTCCTCTTTCTGCTGCTCTGACAAAAGCGCCAGTTCCTTCATGGAGCGGAACAATTCTTCCAGTTCTTCCTCCGTGAGCGCCACCTTCGGCGGCTGTAAGACAGCTTCTGTTTCCGGCTGTACCGCCGCTTCCTTTGCCTGTCTTCCATACAGCATACTGCTGAACCATCCGCCAAGAAAAAACACCGCTGCCAGCACCAATATCCCGGCCGCAATTTTGAAAAATTTTTTTCCGCTTCTTTTTTCCATCTCAATCCCCATTTCCACGCATGCCTTTTTCCTTATCTGCGTGCATATTCTGCCGCCTGCCTGCCCTCGCAGACACTCTCCCGCCTGTGGTAGAGCCTTTTTGCCGCATATATCAGGCGGGACGGCACAACTGCCGCCGCAAGCGGCCTGATGACATAAAGCAGACCCAGCGGGTTTAGCAGCCCCATCTCTTGGAAATTCCGGTATCTAAGCTTCATCTCATCCAAGCGATAGCGCAGCTTCCTTTTTTTGTACGAGCCGGAATCCTCTCTGTAATAAAATAACTCCTGCTGGATATTGGCGCCCTGATATCCCAGCCTCGACAGCCGCATAAACAGTTCATAATCCTCGCACCGCCATGTCTCCGCAGAAAAACGGTATGCCTCCTGCGTATGGAAGATGCTTTTCCGAAGCATGACTGTCGGGTGGATAAAGGGAGAGTAGCGGAGAAAGGACTGTTTTTCGGGAAATGCCGGCATACTCCTTGCCCCCCAGACGCCGTCCTTGTCTATCAGCTTTGCATTGCAGCCCACATAGGCAATCTCCGGATGTGACTCCAGATAAGCATACTGCACGGCAAACCGGTCCGGCGCACTGATGTCGTCGTCGTCCATTCTGGCAAGATATTTTCCTCTCGCCGCGTTAATGCAGGTGTTGAGCGAATATGCCAGTCCGCAATTTTCTTTTCCATGCAAAAGCACAATCCTGTCATCAAGCTGTCTATACCGCTCAAGCTGCTCGCAGATGCTGAAATCCGAACCGTCGTTATAAATCAAAAATTCAAAATCCCAGAAGCTTTGACGCAAAATTGACATAATTGCCTGTTCCAAATACACTTTATTCCACTGGTTGTATATACCCATAATAACGCTGATTTTGGGTGAATCCGTTTTATCCCTCACGCTTTCCCCTCTCTGATGCGTTTAACGCTCCAAGCATGTTTCTAATGCATGCTTAACTGTCTGTAAATCTCCCGCATGATTTTATCCGTCTTTTTTATATCAAAGTCTTCTGCCACGCTGCGGCATGCTGCCGACATTTCTCTGCGCAGCTTGTGCGACTCCTTCATACGCCGTATCAGCTTTGCGTATGCGGCAGCTTTGTTGCTGCGGCATACATAACCTGTCACCCCGTCCTTCATGTATTCCCTGGTGCCGCGGCAGTCGGAAGTAATCATAGGCAGCCCCGCCGCCATTGCCTCCACCGCTGCGATTCCCAGCCCTTCCCGCTTCGACGGAAACACAAAACAGTCCGCTGCCTGCAGCATTTGCGGGATATCCCTGCGAAATCCGTAAAATTTCACCTGCTTTTCCACACCCAGCCTTCGGGCGAGCTTTTCCAGATATTCCTGTCTGTATCCTCTTCCGCATATG
>CAMWUP010000125.1 GCA_947177465.1 uncultured Lachnospiraceae bacterium | reverse complement strand
ACCCTTGAATAATGGATATTTTCTAAGTCACCTATTCCAACTATCCAACAGACGCAGCCAAAACTATCTTTGAGCCTAGTGTCCGCTGCGTTTTTATCCGAGCGGGAGCGCGTCTGTATAGGAATATGCTCCGCCTTTGGCGTCACTCGCCGCAAACCTAACCTTTTCGCAATATAAAACGATTTCCTTGACTTTTAAACCCGCATAGGCTACTCTATTTTGTAGGAGTCAAATACTCGCCGCTATCCGGCATTTTGCCCGCGGAAATTACACATGAAAGGAAGGATTTTGACATGGAAAAAATAGCAAGCTTCACCATAAACCATATAAAGCTGCAGCCCGGCATCTACGTTTCACGCAAAGACAAGGTAGGTGCAGAGACCCTCACCACCTTTGATTTGCGTATGACAAGCCCCAATGAGGAGCCTGTTATGAATACGGCAGAGGTGCATACCATTGAGCATTTGGCTGCAACCTTTCTGCGCAATCATCCTGATTATAAGGAAAAAACCGTATACTTTGGTCCGATGGGCTGCCGCACCGGTTTTTACCTGATTCTGGCAGGTGATTATGCGTCCCGCGATATTGTTCCCCTTATGACGGAAATGTATGAATTTATCCGTGATTATAAGGACGCGGTTCCCGGCGCTTCTCCCATGGACTGCGGCAACTATCTGGACATGAATCTGCCTATGGCAAATTATCTTGCCGCACGGTACTTAGACAATGTCCTCTACAAAATCGACGACAGCCGCCTGATATATCCAGACTAACCACCGGACAGACAGCAAGTAATTGTGTCCATATCCAAATTTGCAAACCGAAGAAAGGAAAATACTATGAAAAAAATCGGAATTATCGGAGCAATGGAGCTTGAAGTAGAACAGTTAAAAAGCAAGATGCAGGTACAACAGATTACGACAAAGGCATCTATGGATTTTTTCACCGGAACCTTAAACGGTGTTGACGTGGTCATAGTTCGTTCCGGCATCGGAAAGGTCAACGCCGCTCTCTGCGTCCAGATTCTTGCAGATATTTTTGAAGTCAGCCATATTATTAACACGGGCGTCGCCGGTTCTCTGAATCCTGCGCTGGATATCGGTGATATTCTTGTATCCACCGATGCACTTCATCATGACATGGATGTCACAATTTTTGGCTATCAGTCCGGAGAGGTTCCGCAGATGGGCTTCCGCGAATTCAAGGCGGACGAAAACATGATAAATCTTGCAGTGGTTTCCTGTCAGAAGGTGAATCCTGATATTCATGTTAAAACAGGCAGAGTTGTCAGCGGCGACCAGTTTATTTCAGATAAACAGACCAAACAAAGGCTGATAGATACTTATCAGGGCGACTGCGCCGAGATGGAGGGCGCTTCTATTGCCCATGGCGCTTACTTAAACAACATTCCCTTCGTCATTATTCGCGCCATATCGGACAAAGCGGACGACAGTGCGGAAATGGACTATCCTTCCTTCGAGAGAGAGGCTGCAAAGCACTCCGCTCTTTTGGTGGAACATATGATTACATTATTATAGGAGGATTGCAATGCCAAAATTAAATGAAAACTATCTGAATCTGAAGGAAAGCTATCTTTTTTCCGAAATTGCCCATCGGGTAGCTGCTTACACTGCCGCCAATCCCGATAAAAAAGTGATTCGTCTTGGCATCGGAGACGTCACGCTTCCCATCGGAAACAGTATCATAAAGGCGCTGCACGAGGGTGTTGACGCACAGGCTTCGGCCGATACCTTTAAGGGCTACGGTCCCGAGCAGGGCTATGATTTTATCAGAGACGCCATCGTCGCTTATTATGAGAAAAACGGCGTCACCATCAGCCCCAAGGAAGTATTTGTATCCGACGGCGCAAAAAGTGATACCGGCAACATAACCGACTTATTTGCACAGGATAATGTTATCCTGATTCCCGACCCCGTTTATCCCGTTTATGTAGACACCAACATTATGAACGGCAGAAACATTACCTACATGAACGCCACCGCAGAAAATAATTTTCTGCCCATGCCGGATAAAAATCTCCATGCAGACATTATTTATCTCTGCTCTCCCAACAATCCGACAGGCGCTGCCTACAACTATGAGCAGTTGAAGGAATGGGTGGATTACGCGTTGGAAAATGATGCAATCCTCCTCTATGATTCCGCATATGAGTGCTTTATCACGGACGAAACACTCCCCCGCAGTATTTTTGCCATCGAAGGCGCAAAAAAATGCGCGGTAGAGTTCTGCTCCTTAAGCAAAACTGCCGGTTTTACCGGTACACGCTGCGGTTATACCATTGTGCCCGAAGCTTTGCAGTTTACCTCTTCGGACGGCAGGGAAATGTCCGTAAACGCTATGTGGAACCGCAGACAGACCACCAAATTCAACGGCGTTTCCTATATTATACAAAAAGGCGCCGCACAGGTCTTTTCAGAAGAGGGTATGGCAGAATGTCGCGCCAATATTCAGTATTATCAGGAAAATGCGCGAATCATCGCAGAATGTATGGATAAAAAGGGAATCCGCTATTTCGGCGGCATCAACTCACCCTATATCTGGTTTGAATGTCCGATGGGAATGGAGTCGTGGGAGTTCTTTGACTATATGCTGAATCAGATTCAGGTAGTCGGCACACCCGGCGCAGGCTTTGGCAGCAACGGCAAAAATTTCTTCCGCCTGACCGCCTTTGGCAGCCGTGAAAACACCGTGGAAGCAATGAAACGCTTTGAAACTCTGTTTTAACATAAAAGATTAAAATCCTCTCCCGCAGTATATTCTGCGGGAGAGGATTTCTATTTTAATCCGCTTTTTTCTTAAAAATCAGAAGCTTGCTGAATATATAGTTCACGATGGTTACAAGCACCGAAGAAATAAATATTTTAGCAATCCAGTAGTGCATATGAAAGGCATTTACCGTAACCCACATCACTACAATATCCAATATCCATGTAGAAAGACGAGAAGCAGCAAAACCGCCGAATTCTTTCACTATATGGGGATTTTTGCTTTCAAAGACCCACTTCCTGTTCAAGGGATAGGAAAAAGAAACACCTACAATCCACCCAATACTGTTAATCAAAAAATTCTGCCATGAAATATCAGGATTCAGACCCAGATACTTGACCAGAAAACATGCCGCCCACGATACGATGGTCGTCATCACTCCCACAATCAAATATATGATAATCTCCCGATATTTTGTAATGAGGTTTTTCATTTGTTCCATTCTAATTTATCTCCATGAGCACTTTCCCGGCCCTCCGCTTACACTACATTTCTTGGTTTCCCCTCCAAAAAAGCACGCATGTTTTCAAAAGTCTCCTCCACACAGCGGTTTCGCGCCTCCACGCTGCCCCATGCGAGATGTGGTGTAATAATCAGCCGGTTACTGTCTTTTATCTTACTTAACGGATTGTCCGCAGACAGCGGCTCTTTTTCCATAACATCCAGACCCGCCGCCATGATTTCCTTCTGCATAAGAGCCTCATACAAGTCGCTGTTATTTACAACCCGTCCCCTTGCCACATTAATTAGTATTGCCGTTTTTTTCATCTTATGCAATGCAGCTCTGTCGATAAAATTCTCTGTCAGCCCGCTTAATGGACAGTGCAGGGAAAGAAAATCACTCTCTGCCAAAAGCGTATCCTTGTCTACATGCCGGTACGCCGTCACTGTACTGCTGCCTGTGACGGAATGAAAAATCACCCTGCATCCAAACGCCTGCGCAATCCCGGCAGTGCGCTGCCCTATGTTTCCCATCCCTACAATACCCCATGTCTTGCCGGCAAGCTCGGTAAAAGGCAGGTCAAAGTTGGAAAACCTGTCCTGCGCGCTGTATGCGCCTGACTTGACATAATTGTCATAATGAAAGAGCTTCTGTACCAGACAAAGCGCCAGCGTAAAAGTATGCTGCGCTACCATATCCGTACAGTAATTCACCACATTGGAAACCACAATGCCGCGGCTTTTACAATATGCTACGTCACAGTTGTCATAGCCCGTGGCAAACTGACAAATCAACTTTACCCGTTTTGCGTCCTTCAGCGTATCCTCACATAAGGGCGACTTGTTGGCTATTATAATATCCGCTTCCCGCGTGCGTTCCCTTACCTCTTCCTTTGTAACAGTATTTAAGTAGTATGTCACATTTCCTAACATTTCAAAACAGGAAACATCAATATCCAATCCGACACTGCTGCGCTCCAGCATAGCAATATCAGGCTTTTTTGACATCTTTTCCATCTCTCTATCAAACATTATGCACCCTTACTCACATTTCCGGATTTGTATCCTTGATAATGGGCGGAATCTGAGACAGCATATTATCGATATCCTCAAACATGGCGCTCTTCGTTGTACCAAGGCTGCTTGCACGGTTGATGTGCCGGACCACCTCCTGATACTGAAGCTTTATCTCATCAAAAAACCGGCAGATAGTCTGCAGCTTGTTCTGAGATTCTTCGATTACACCGGAAATTTCTGTCTGCACCACAGATGCGCCTTCTGCCGCCTGCGTAATCTGGTGGAAGGAATCATATGTAGCATTTACGGCGCCGGTTCCCTCACCCAGAGTCTTTGCAGATGTAGAAATACTTTCATTCAACTGGGTTGTGCCGGATTCCACATTGTGAATACCGGATTCCGCCTCATTCGCAAGATCCTTGATTTCCTCCGCAAGCTCCTTAACCTTTGATGCAACTATCGCAAAGCCCCTGCCGCTCTCACCGGCTCTGGACGCTTCAATCGAAGCATTGATTGCCAGAATGTTTGTTTCGTCCGCAATAGAGACAATCTTGTTGATGCATTGGCGGATACCCTTTACAGCAACTTGAAGCTGTTCAAAGGTATGCTCCATTTCCACATAAGATTCCTCTATCTCCATAGAAGCATGCTTCAGCTCCTCCACCTTATTTTGCGTTTCCGATACCGTCTGGGTAATGGAACTCTTTACTTCCGAAAACTGTCCGGCTGTATCATTAATATTGGAAAAGGACTGTCCAAAATCCATAAGCTGCTCCTGAAAACTGTCAGCTTTCTTCAGCACGCCGGAAAACGAATTGCCGACCATGCTCAGCTCCCACAACGATTCCACTTCCTTACTAATCAGTTCATCCTTGTAATCTCTTAAATGCTCTGTCACATACAATACCGGATAAAGGCTTTTTTCATCATGATGTATTTGTCCCGACTTTCTCCGGTTCTTATTTGCAAATAACATAGTCCTCCTCCTTTATTCAAATACCACGCAAGTCATGGACTGATTGACAAAACGGTTATTGTAATGTTCTCCATAGCCGACAAATCCGGCATGACTGCCAAGCGCCGACATCTCCTGAAGATAAGCCTGCATATAATTCCGCTCGGAAAACAGCTTATAGCGGAACAGACAGTTGACTGAAAAGACGGCAGAGCGCTTTGGAAACTCCCTGCAGATAGTCTGAATCGTTTCTTTTGTAATAGCTTTATAGTCGCCCAGCTCCAGCAATATCAAAACATCAGAATCATTTACCTGTCGAAAACATGCCAGCGCATTTCCGGCAACCTCCTTTATAGAAATAATACAGGTATCATCCCCATTAATTTTTCCAAAAGGATTCTGGAAGGTCTGCGTCAGTATCTCCCTGTCTGTAACATGAAGAATGTCCTGATAAACCTGCTTTGCCGGTTTTCCGTTCAGAGAACCGATAATGTACTTTGCCCTGTCCGTATTGGACGCAATAAAGCGATAATTGCCAAGCTGGTGATAAATATTTTCTTTGTAGGTCTTCACGCGACCGCCCTGATTTTTCACCAGGGCATAGGCGACGGCATCCTCATATACCCTGCCGTTGGCAGATACTTTGCCTGCATCTCCTGTTCCTCCTACCAGCGAAATGCCCTTTTGTTTCAAGGCAGTATCCATTGTAGTTAATGCACATGCATCATTTCCGGTACAAAAATCGATACATACGGTATCCTGCTGTGAAGCGTTTACCTTATTGATGTCCTCTTCCATGCGATGGATATACTTTACCGGCATGACGGACACCTGCTCAAGCACGTTCGCCGTTGCGTTGACTCCGCCGTAAAAGGCAATGACGCTGACTCCTGTTTCTACCACTCCGGTGTTATAGCCCATCCCGATGCAACCAATACTTGGAACGTTCGGATATAACTTTTCCAAAGTTTTGACATGAGTTTCAAACTGGGAATCATTGGAAAATAACATAATAAACTGCGGGCTTTTGAGTCCGTTTACTGCTTCCGAAAGATTTCCGCTCTGGCTCCTTCCAAAAAACTGCTGCATACTGCTGCCGCTCCTTTTCTTATACATTT
>CAMWUP010000124.1 GCA_947177465.1 uncultured Lachnospiraceae bacterium | reverse complement strand
AACACAGGTTCTATACCTTTTAAGCCAGATACCTAAATTGAGAAAACATGCAAAGAAATGAAAAAATGTGTTGATAAATTGTCAAAAAAATTATATGATAGACTATATGGACTTTGTTTGGGAATAAGGAGGATTAGCCCTTGCTGGAGATTAAGACGAACGATGCGGAATCTGCTGCAAAAATCATCGTGGTTGGTGTTGGCGGAGCAGGTAATAACGCTGTAAATAGAATGGTTGATGAAAATATTGATGGAGTAGAGTTTATTGGTGTCAACACTGATAAGCAGGCACTGCAGCTTTGTAAAGCACCAAAGTTATTGCAGATTGGGGAGAAACTGACAAAAGGGCTGGGAGCCGGCGCCAAGCCGGAAATCGGCCAGAAGGCGGCGGAAGAGAGCGTGGAGGAGATTGAATCGGCGCTCAAAGGGGCAGATATGGTTTTTGTTACCTGCGGCATGGGCGGCGGAACCGGAACCGGTGCGGCTCCCGTGGTTGCAAAGGTGGCAAAGGAAATGGGCATCCTGACAGTAGGTGTCGTGACAAAGCCTTTCCGTTTTGAGGCAAAGGCGCGTATGGTAAATGCTTTGAGTGGTATTGAAAATATCAAAGGCAATGTGGATACCCTGATTGTAATTCCCAACGACAAGCTCTTAGAGATAGTGGACAAGCGCACGACTATGCCCGAGGCGCTGAAAAAGGCGGATGAAGTCCTGCAGCAGGCGGTACAGGGGATTACCGATTTGATTAACGTGCCCGCTATTATCAATCTGGATTTTGCGGATGTACAGACCGTTATGAAGGAAAAGGGCGTTGCCCATATTGGTATCGGCAATGGAAAGGGAGACGACAAGGCGCTGGAGGCTGTC
Organism: uncultured Lachnospiraceae bacterium; assembly: GCA_947177465.1. GTDB lineage: Bacteria > Bacillota > Clostridia > Lachnospirales > Lachnospiraceae > Acetatifactor. The sequence continues at coordinate 5,463 of CAMWUP010000124.1, read as the reverse complement.
AAGATGGCGGTGGAAAGCCCGCTGCTTGAGACGACCATAACAGGCGCAAGCCATGTTATTATCAATGTATCCGGTGATATCACGCTGAACGACGCTTCCGAAGCTTCCGATTATGTGAGAGAGCTGACCGGAGACGATGTCAATGTTATCTTTGGCGCTATGTATGACGAATCACAGCCGGATACCTGTAAGATTACGGTTATTGCGACGGGACTTGACGTACCTGCAAAGAATACGGCAGGAAACAAGTCCGGTTCTTTTGGTACATATCCCGGGACAGGCAGATTTGTTCCTACCACTTCCTATCAATCAGGGAGTGCAGATGGCGGTATGAAGCGCAGCAATGAGGAAACGGCACAGGGGGCCGCCCCTGCCGGAAGACCTGTTTTGAACGGGATTGCAAAGCCGACGGATATCCGTTCCTCCGTGGTGGAAAAGACCTTAAAGATTCCGGATTTTTTGCAGAGAGGAAAAAGTTAAAAAGAGTAATTGAAAAGAAGAGAGCTGACCGGAGACGGCCGGCTCTTTTTTGTATGTCGAAACATGCCTGAAAAAACAGACAGTCCATAGAATAAATATGACAAATTCCTTGTGGGCAGGCTCTTATAATAATTATCAGGTGGCAAGGATAACCTGCAAGGCAAGGAAGGGAGAGGAGGCCGGTGTATTATGAGGTTTATCTGGATAGCCTGTTTCTGTTGAATTTCACCATGAACCTCTATCTACTGATTCTGGTAAATAAAAGCCTGCACCGCACTGCCACGCGGTTCAGACTGTTCTTGGGGGCGGTGATTGGAGGAGCGGGTTATTGTGTGATGTTCGTGCTGCCGTTTGGAATTGTGCCCAAGGTGGTCACAGCTTCGGTCTGTGCCGGTGCGGGTATGCTGATATTTGTATTTAAACCGGGTACCATAAAAGCGTTTTTTAAAATTTTAAAGACAATGCTCATGTACGCACTGCTGATGGGAGGTGGGTTTCTGCTCTTGAGAAATCATATTAAGCCCTTCAGAACGCATATGATACCTATTATGGGAGTGCTTGCGTCAGGCGGTATCCTGGAGCTTATATTTTATCGGGAAACAGGGCGGCGGGAGCAGGAAAAACAGGAGTTACTGGAAGTGCAGCTTTTGACAAGGAGCGGCTTCAAAATGACTGTGAAGGCGATTGTCGATACGGGAAACAGCCTGAAGGAGCCGATTAGCGGAAAGCCGGTATCTGTGCTTGACAGGGAAGCCTTTGCGGTATTATGGCAGAATGAGGACAGGGAAAAAGGATTTCGAGTCATTCCTTATCGAAGCGTAGGCTGCGAAGGGGGCATTATGAAGGGATATGAACTTCCCGAAATTACGTTTGAGCTTGGCGGAATCAAAAAAAGCTGCCGTGGCATATACATAGGTGTCAGTGAGCAGGCAGTTTCAACGACACAAAATTATCAAATGCTTTTGCATCCAAAGCTGTTAGAAGAATAAATGATTTTGACTGGAGGATTAAAATGATATTAAAAGTAGCGATACCGGGAAATACCTTTCCAAAGAAAATACAGTTTAAGGTGTTGAAAAAAGAAAATGCCCTTTTCAGGCTGCGTCAGGGTATGGGAGCCAGACAGGGGGACATTCATTACATAGGCGGTACGGAGGTCCTGCCGCCGCCGTTAGCGGCCGAGCGGGAAAATGAAGTGATAAGCGATTTGGGGACGGAGTATGAGGACGCGGCAAAGTCCATTCTGATAGAGCACAACCTCAGGCTGGTGGTCTATATCGCCAAAAAGTTTGACAATACGGGCGTAGGCGTGGAGGATTTGATTTCAATTGGCACCATTGGGCTGATTAAATCGATTAATACCTTTAATCCGGAAAAAAACATCAAGCTTGCCACTTATGCTTCACGTTGTATTGAGAACGAAATTTTGATGTATCTGCGCAGGAATAACAAGACCAGGCTTGAGGTTTCCATAGATGAACCGCTTAATGTGGACTGGGATGGCAATGAACTGCTGCTGTCAGATATTCTTGGTACGGATGAAGACGTGATTTACCGTGATATTGAGACAGAGGTAGAAAAGAAGCTTTTAATGAAGGCGATTGCCAAGCTTTCCGAGCGGGAGCAGACGATTATCAACTTAAGGTTCGGTCTGAACACGCCTGACGGTCAGGAACTGACACAGAAAGAGGTAGCAGCGCTTTTAGGGATTTCACAGTCTTATATTTCCAGACTGGAAAAGAAAATCATGAAGCAGTTGAAAAAGGAGATTGAGAAGCAGTAGCCCGTGAGCGTCATTTTGTGCTATACTGAGCATGCGGTATGATTGTGTGCCGGGAAAGAGAGGCGCTTATGATAAAGAGGGAAGATATTCTGTCACTGGAATATTTAAAAAAGACAGAGTTTACAGGAAGTCATCGCGGACTGCGTTACCGGCTGGAGGGCATGGAGGGCGAAACGGAAAAGAAGCTGCTTGTCACCGTATGGCCGGAGCCGTTTAACTTCGTGACCACTCCTGATGAGCAGAAGCAGCACGAAGAGTTCGGTTTTTCTGAGGATGGGATTCTCGATGCCGTTGCGTGGATAAACGACAGGCTTTTTGAGATGGAAAATAACGTTTCCTGAAAAATAAGAACAGGTTATGCCGTCAGGTAATTGCGCATACAGCGCAGCGCATTTTTTTCAAGGCGTGATACCTGCGCTTGTGAAATGCCTATCATCTCGGCGACCTCCATCTGGGTTTTACCGGAGAAAAAGCGGAGTGATATGATTTCGTGTTCCCTTTCATTTAAATGTTTCATAGCTTCACTAAGGGAGAGATGCTCCACCCAGGTCTCTTCCTTATTTTTTTTGTCGCTAATCTGGTCCATGACGTAAAGCGCATCGCCGCCGTCCGTAAAGACGGGCTCATACAGACTCATGGGATTCTGGATGGCATCCAGCGCATAAGTAATATCTTCCTTTGCGATGCCGATTTCCGTGGCAATCTCTTCAATCGAAGGTTCCTTTGCATTTTTCCGCATCAGAGATTCCTTTGCGTAGATGGCTTTGTAGGCGGTATCCTTTAAGGAGCGGGAGACACGGATGGAATTGTTGTCACGAAGAAAACGGCGGATTTCTCCGATAATCATGGGAACCGCATAGGTGGAAAATTTGACGTTCAAGGAAGAATCGAAATTGTCAATGGCTTTGATAAGCCCGATGCAGCCGATTTGGAATAAATCGTCCACGTTTTCGTTGCTTGAGGAGAAGCGCTTGATGACACTGAGCACTAACCTTAAATTTCCTTCAATATATTGTTCCCGTGCGTCTTTGTCGCCCTGCTCAATGCGTGAAAAGAGCGCTTCCTTTTCCTCGGGCTTTAACAGGGGAAGACGGGATGTATTGACGCCGCAGATTTCTACTTTACCTTGTGCCATGTTGTAATGCCTCCATTTTGTAAAAATTTTCGATATGCGCTTATCTGCGGAAAAATATCCGGTTTTCTCTTTTGGTCTGTTATAGTATTTGCAGATGGCTTTGATTTATTCAAAGAAAAGCATGGGAGTGGCATTTTATAAAAACCGGCATATAGTATAAAAAGTGTATGACGGAGTAAAGATTGAAAATTTAGATTTTCAATCGCGGGATTTTATGCTTTTTTCTGAATTGAAGTGCAAGGAAGTTATTAATTTAAGGGATTGTAAGCAGCTTGGAAAAGTGGCTGACCTGGAATTTGACGAAAGAAACGGGTGCATACATAAGCTGTTTGTACCGCGGGGAAGCAAGTGGGAAAACTTTTTTAAGTGTCAGGAGGATTATGTAATTTGCTATCGGGATATCAAACAAATCGGGCCGGACATTATTCTGGTGGATATCTGCACGGAGTAGACCTCTCTAAGCGGCGCAGGCTGTCGGCGGGTGAAAAAAGTTGACATGATTTCGTGTGTGCTTTATAATGAATAAAAAGGCGGCAGAAACCGCACACAGGGAAAAGACCGTTTGCGCGGCGGAATGGGAGGCAATATGAAGTGTCCGTTTTGTGGTCATGAAAATACCAGAGTGATTGATTCCAGACCGGCGGAGGATAACAATTCCATCCGCAGGCGCCGTGTTTGCGATGAGTGTGACAAACGTTTTACCACCTACGAAAAGATTGAGACTATCCCCCTCATTATCATAAAAAAGGATAGTAATCGCGAGACCTACGACCGTGGCAAGCTGGAGGGAGGCGTATTGCGCGCCTGTCACAAGCGGCCGGTCAGCGCCTCACAGATTACGCAGCTTGTGGACGGCGTGGAGACGGAAGTCTTCAATATGGAAGAGCGGGAAATCCCAAGTCAGGTCATCGGCGAGTTGGTGATGAACAAATTAAAGGATTTGGATGCGGTGGCTTACGTGCGGTTTGCCTCTGTGTACCGCGAGTTCAAGGATATTCATACCTTTATGGAAGAGTTAAAAAGTGTCTGGCAGGAGAAATAAAGCCTGTCGCAGAGGAAAAGGAACGGATGCAATATGTTTCAAAGATTTTATCCGCATCATGAAGTTGCTTCAGCATATGTGATTGATTACGAAGGCCTGTATCAAGCAGGCTTTCGTGGTGTTATTTTTGATATTGACAATACGCTGGTGCCGCATGGCGCGCCGGCGGATGAGAGGGCTGTGGCGCTGATTGCAAGATTGAAAGCGTGCGGCTTTCACGTGCTGTTTTTATCAAACAACAAGGAGCCCAGAGTAAAGCCGTTTAACGATGCGGTGGGGGCGGCATATATCTGCAAGGCGGGCAAGCCGAAGCGCGCGGGCTATGATAAGGCGATGGAGCGTCTTGGGACAAAGCCAGACAATACCATGTTTGTGGGAGACCAGCTTTTCACGGATATCTGGGGCGCCAAAAAAGCGGGGATGGAAACCTGGCTGGTAAAACCGATTCATCCAAAAGAGGAAATACAAATCGTGCTGAAGAGGAAGCTGGAAAAAATTGTTCTGTATTTTTACCACAGACGTAAAAAAGCTTCCGGCAAAAAGCAGGCATAACAGGAGGCAGAATTGTGATGCAGATAAACGGACGGACAAAGACTTGCGGGCTGATTGGTAATCCGGTGGGACACACCCTTTCTCCGCTGATTCACAATACGCTCTCAGAGCTGCTTGGCAGAAATCTTGTCTATGTTCCTTTTTTGGTACAGGCTGAGGGATTGGAAAATGCGGTAAAGGGAGCATATGCGTTAGGGCTTGAGGGGCTTAATGTGACGGTTCCCCACAAGGAGCGGATTTTGCCGTATCTTACAGAGGTGGACGGGCTGGCAGAGAAAATAGGAGCGGTCAACACGCTGGTAAGGTGCGGCGGTGGCTACAAGGGCTATAATACAGATATGCCGGGGCTGTACCGCGCCATGACGGGAGACGGCATCCGCGTGGAAGGCGAACAGGTTCTGATACTGGGCGCAGGCGGCGTGGCAAGGGCGGTTGCAATTATGCTGTCATAAAAAGCGTAGCGGATATACC